>NZ_JDWE01000002.1:0-56489 GCF_000685765.2 Frankia sp. BMG5.23 | reverse complement strand
CCGGCACGGGTACCGGCACGGGTACCGGCACGGGCCCTGACGCGGGTGCGGGTGCGAGTGCCGGCGCGGGCTCCACCCAGGCCGAGGCGAGCGGTCCACGGGCCGACACGCCCGGCCTCGGCCTGTGCTTCGAGGCGCCGGAACACCCGGCCGAGGTCGTCAGGTTCTGAGAACGGCGGATATTCATCATGGCCGTCCTGGGCAGAATGGTCGTCTCGGGCAGACGCCGCTTTCCACCGCTGCCCGGTGACGCCGCGCCCGTCTCCCTATGCGATCCCGCTGTCTTCGGGGATGACCCCGCCTCCGGGAATGACCCCGCGGATGACCTCGCCGCCCCGGGCCGGGTGCCGTCCGGGGAGCACCCCGGCCCGCTCTACGGCCCGAACGCGCGGCGCCGTGAATCGGGTCCGGCCTCCGCCCAGCCGGCCCGACCCGCCCAGCCGGCCCGACCCGCCCAGCCGGCCCGACCCGCCCAGCCGGCCCGACCCGCCCAGCCGGCCCGACCCGCCCAGCCGGTCGCGCGGCATCTGCCCTTCGCGGTTCTCCTGGTCGCCGGGATGACCCTGCGGGTGGTCACCGGGTACGCCTACCGGCCGGCGTTCGAGTTCAGCGGAGACTCCTACGCCTACCTGCGACTTTCCACCCTGCACGCGCCCGACCCGATGCGGCCGGCCGGATACCCGGCCTTCCTGCGCCTGCTGTCGCACACCGGCGACCTGTGGTGGGTGACGGTGGTCCAGCACGTCGCGGGCCTGGCGCTCGGGGTGGGGATCTACGTCCTGCTGGTCCACCGCCGAGTGGCGGCCCCGGTGGCGGCCCTCGCCGCCGCGCCGGTCCTGCTGGACGCCTACCAGCTGGTCCTCGAGCACTACGTGATGGCCGAGACCCTGTTCGCGGTCCTGCTGGTCGCCGCGATGATCGCCCTGACCTGGTCGGCACGACCGTCGGTGTGGGCGTGCGGGCTCGCCGGCCTGTTACTGGGCGGGGCGGGCCTGGTCCGCACCATCGGGGTCGCCATGGGTGTGCTCGCCGTGGGCTACCTGCTTCTTCGTCGCGTCGGATGGCTCCGGCCCGCCGCCTTCGCCGTGATGCTCGCCGTTCCACTCGTCGGATACGCGGGCTGGTTCCACCACGCGCACGGGAAGTACGCGCTCACCGGTGGGGACGCGGTGTGGATGTACGGCCGGGTGGCACCGATCGCCGAATGTGATCGCCTACACCTGAGCACGCGCCAGCTCGTCCTGTGCTCCCCGCATCCGGTGGCGGGGCGGCCCGATCCCAGCTACTACGTCTGGAACGGCAACAGCCCGCACTGGCGGCTCGACATGCCCGACGACAAGCGGGACGCGCTGCTGCGCGACTTCACCCGCCAGGTCATCCGGTATCAGTTCGGTGACTACGCCCGGATGGTCGGCGGGGAGATCGCGCACTACTTCGCCCCGGGCCGACCGGTCGGGCACCGTGACTGGCCGGACGCGACCTGGCGGTTCCCGACCGGTAACGAACCGCGCTACCTGCACAACGGCGAGCCACTGCTCGGCTTCCACGGGGACGCGCCCAGCCGCGTCATCCGCGAGCCGTCCGCCGGTTTCCTGCGGAGCTACCAGCATCTCGTCTTCACGCCCGGTCCGGCCCTGGCCGGGATGGTGATCCTTGCCGTCGTCGCGATCATGATCCCGGGACGGGACCGCCGTGCGCCGCCGGGGAACCGTGGCTCCCGGCGCCGGAGAGGCCTGCGGGACCGGGCCGCCGAAGATCGACGGCTGCGGGCGGACATGGCCCTCCTCGTGGCGGCCGGGGCCGCCACGCTCATCGTCCCGGCCGCGACGGTGTGCTTCGACTACCGCTACCTGCTCCCCGTCCTCGTGCTCTTCCCGCCTGCCGCCGCGCTCGCGACCCGCCGGTTCGTGCTGCTCAATCGATCGCGCCGGGCGCCCGCGGAGGAGCCGGGGATCAACGGCTCCAGCCGAGCCCCAGCCGGGGTGCCTCCATCGCCGGGCAGGTGTCCATGACGACGTCCAGCCCGGCCTCGCCCGCACGCGCCGCGGCAGCCTCGTCCCGCACACCGAGCTGGAGCCAGACCCCCTTCGCGCCGATCTTCACCGCCTCGTCGACGAGCGGGCCGGCCAGCTCCGACCGGACAAACAGGTCGACGACGTCGACGGGAAACGGGATCTCGCTCAACGTCGCGTATCCCTGCTCCCCCGCGACCACGGGTGCCGAAGGATGCACCGGCACGACGTGCTTGCCGTGCCGTCGCAGGTAGTCCGCAATGCTGTAGGCGGTCCGGCGGGTGTCGTTGGACAGCCCCACCACCGCCCAGACCTCGGTGTCGGTGAGCATGCGGCGAATGGTGTCGTCATCTCCGAAGCGCATACCCGCATAACCGCCCATGCCGCCCGGTTCATCCGGACCGCGGAAGGACTTCTCAGTTCCCGGCAACGATTCCCGGCAACGGGGGCGAGAAGCACGAGCCCCGGTGGAGGCGGGCGCATAGGATCTTCACGTGGAGAACGTGGAGCTTTCCCCGCTTCCGGCCGCCGGGGGACGGCTGGCCGCCGGGGCTGGAGCCGGCGGTGAGTGACAAGCACGAGGTGACGCTGTCCGCCTCGGCCGAGCGGGACCTGTCGAAGCTGGCCGAGCTCACCCGCGGCGAGGTCCGTCGGTTCCTCGACGGTGCCCTGCGCGACGATCCGCGCAAGGCCGGCACTCCGATCCCCGGCGAGCAGGTCGGCATGCACGAGGCCAGCGGGCGGACCTGGCGGATCCTCTACCGGATCGACGCCAACACACGCTCTGTGCGCGTTATGGTCGTCGCGCCGCGAGGTGCCCGCTCCCGGATCGTGCCAACGATCGGCAACGCCCGCCCCGCAACCGGATGGCGCCGGGTCTGAGCCCGGGCGGTCACGAGGCCCGGGCGGTCAGGAGACGTTGACGCCGAAGTCCAAGGCGATCCCGCGCAACCCGGAGGCGTATCCCTGACCGACAGCGCGGAACTTCCATTCCCCACCGTAGCGGTACAGCTCACCGAAGATCATCGCCGTCTCCGTGGAGGCGTCCTCGGTGAGGTCGTAGCGGGCCACCTCCGCGCCGTTCGTCGCGTCCGTCACCCGGATGAACGCGTTGCGGATCTGGCCGAAGGCCTGCCGACGCGAGTCGGCATCGTAGATGGACACGGTGAACACGACCTTCGCCGCCTGCGGGGTCAGCATCCGCAGGTCGACGTTGATCTGCTCGTCGTCACCGCCGCCGCCACCGACCAGGTTGTCACCCAGGTGCTTCACCGCACCGTCCGGACTCACCAGATTGTTGAAGAACACGAAATAGCCGTCGGAGAGGACCTGGCCGGCGTCATTCACAATGATCGCGCTGGCGTCGAGATCGTAGGCGGCACCGGTGGTCTGCCGCACCTGCCACCCCAGGCCCACCGTCACGGCAGTGAGGTTGGGGGCGACCTTACTCAGCGAGACATTGCCGCCCTTGGACAGCGACACGGAGGTCATATCCTCACCTTAGTACGAATGGTCCCCGCCCTGCCGACCGGCGGGCCCTACGGCTCGATCAGGCGCCACCGGTCTGGTGTTCCCGGCTCGGAACGCGCCGCGCCGGTTGCCTCCAGCGTCGCGAGGTACGACATCGTGTCCATCACGGCGTTCTGCAGCGCCACCCCCCGCAGGTTGCGGAACGGCCGATGCCAGGTCACGTATCCGGCGACGTCCCAGACCCGCGAGGCACCCGCGCGCAGTCCCTCGACGACCTCGGACAGCCGGCCGGCGTGATGCGCGTCGAGCTCCGCGAGCCGGCGCTCCAGCCCGGTGAACCGGTACTCGTGCGCCGGCAGCACCTCCTCGGCCGGCAGGCTCCGCAGCCGGGCCAGCGAACGCAGGTAGTCCCCCAGCGGATCAGGAACGGCCTCCTCCGGCGCGGATACCCCGACCGCCGTCGAGGGCAGGACGTGGTCCCCGGAGAACAGCAGCCGGTTGGTCGGCTCCCAGAAGCAGAGGTGTCCCGGCGAATGGCCCGGTGTCCACAGCGCGGTGAGATCCCAGCCCGGGATGTCCGGCCGGTCGCCGTCTTCGAGGAGGATGTCGGGTCGCGATAGGCCCGGGGCCGGCTGCTGGTAGCCCGCCAGCAGCCGCTCGGTCATCTCGGCGGGCGCCCCGGCCCGGATCATCAGCTCGGAGATCCGGTCGGCGTAACCATGTTCGAAGTGCCGGAGCATCGCCTCGTCCAGGCGATGCAACGAGACCCACGCCCCGGATGCCTCCCGGATCCGGTTCGCCAGGCCGTAGTGGTCCAGGTGCGCATGGGTCACCACGACGCCCCGCACGTCGGCCACCGACATCCCGATCATCGCCAGTCCGGCCTGCAGCTCGTCGAACGCCTCGTCGAAGTCCCAGCCCGCGTCCATCAGGAACGGGCCCGTGGAGGTCTCGAAAACGTACACGAACACGTGCGCCGGTTTGGCCCAGGGCAACGGGACGGGAATACTCCACAGTCCCGGACGCACCTGCTCGACCGGTGGCAGGGGCCGACGCCACCGCGCGGCACCGTCCCGGCCGGCCCGCTCCACGGCCGGCTGCGGCCCGGTCTGACGCGGCACACCGACATCCCCGAGAGCAGCGTCCACGACCTCACCCACCCGTTTTCTCCGGCGCCCGACGGCGCGTGCATCGCGTACCGCGGCGCCCCGGGCCTGCGGCACCCGTCTCTGGGCCTGCGCCACCCGACGGAACCTTGGCGCGTCCCGGCCAACCTGTCATGCTATACCGCGCCGCCCGGTACCCCCCGAACCGGGCGGCGCCATACTTTCCCACCGCCGTCACCGCCGTCACCGCCGTCACCGTCACCGCGCCGGTCAGGAGGGGCAGGGCAGAACGGTGAGGGATCCCGGTGCCCGGGAGCGCCGCCCGTCGAGATCGGTCACCGTGGCCGTGTAGGTGATCGCCCCGGCCACACGGGCCGGGCCCACCGGGCCGGACCACGTCGACCGGTTACCCGTCGCCCGGTCAAGGACCAGCGACACACTAGCCCTGCCTCCGTCGGGGAGGTTCACCACGAGCTCCGCGGCGAAGATGCCGGTCGCGTCCACGACGGACACCGTCACCGTGGACACCGTCACCGGGGACGCGGTCACCGGGGACGCGGTCACCGGGGACGCGGTCACCCTCGCGGCCGGCGCGCAGCCGGACGGGTACAGCGTCGTCGGCGCCGCGACCATCGACACCACCTGTGGCGAGCCGTCGACCCTGGCGGTGACCCGCACGTCGCCCCCGCCATCACCCTTGCGGGGCCTGACTGGAACGGTCACATCGATCGGTCCGGACGGTGCCGCCGCCCGATCAAGAGTGATCACCAGGGGGACGACGGCCCCCGGATCGATCCGCGACCGGCCGGGCACCACGGTTAGCCAGGACGGGCTGGCGCCGATCACGACGTCGACCGGCGCCGTGCCCTCGCCACGCAGGTCAAGCCGCCAGACGGAGTCGACGTCACCCAGGTCGACCCTGGTCGAGCTCAGGCTTAGGGCCGGGCCGGCGGGCCGCGCAGCGACCGGGACGGCCGGTGACCCGGGCGGCGGTCCGGTCCGCGGCCTCGCGGCGGTCGGGGCAACCCGTGGCGAAACCGACCCGATGCCGGTGCTCGGGGAGGCCGCGGACGCGGTGGAAAGGGCCGGACCGGCACCCGGCCGGGCAGTGACCGGGGCCGCCGTCACGTCCGCCGGCCCGTCCTCGTCACCGGGCGTGGGTGCCGGCGCTGCGACCGGCGCACCCGGCCTGCCTCCGGAGGAACCCGCACGATGGTCGCCGGCCATCCGCCCACGCACAACCACCAGACCCGCAACGATGACGACCAACACAGCCACCACAGCGATGATGCGTCCCCACCGGATCGGCAGGATCCGGCCTGAACGCCCCCAGGGAGAACGGTGACGTCCCGGCGATCCCGGGCCCCCCGCACCATCATGCGTCATCGTGACGAGATTAAGCCGACGGATTCTCGCTAGGGGACCAATTCGCTCGTTTCCGTCACGAAGTACGCCGAGATCTCTCTCGGCCCTCGGGTCGAGACGGGATGCCCCGATTCTCCCCATTGACCCCGTTGTCGCCGTTGTCGCCGTTGTCGCTGGCCTCCCGGCTCTCCCCGGTCCGCCGGCTGCGAGGCCTGCCGGGCGGCCCGCCCCGCAGCCGGCGCCCCCACCAGACCCACCATGCCAACGTCTGGGTCACCAGCGCGAAGCCGAACAGCAGATCCTCGACCGGAGCGTGCGCGATCCGCGGGCCGAGGATCCGGCGGGGGTCGTAGACGACGATGCCGAACCCGGTGAGGATCCCATTGGAGATCAACTGGAACAACGCGATGATCGCATAGGAAGTCCAGAAAACCCGCCGGGTCAGCAGCCGGGTCCGCAGGACCCACAGGTCCATCGCGATCGCCAACGCGACCCCGACGACCGCCAGGGCCGTGTAGCTCACGGCCGATCACCATCGGGAGTCCCATCGGAACGCGTCGCGCTCGGATGGGCGGGCTCGTCGCCGACGTCCCAGCCCCGCACCGCGCGCACGGCCTCCAGCGTCAGGATCGCGCACATCGGCACCACGGCGAAGAACAGCAGCTCCTCCAGGGGAAGGCCCCCCGGAAGCAGGATCCCGGTGATGCGGCGCCGGTCGAAGCTCCAGTGCCCCGCGGAGACGGCGAACAGGTCCCAGACAACGAAGATCACGATGACGGGGGCGAGGGTCAGCAGCAGCCGAACCGGCCGGGCGTACACCCGGGTGCCCAGAAACACCTCAAGCGGCGCCGTTCCGAGCAGGCATCCCGCCAGGACCGCGAGGTAGCTCAGATGGCGCATCGGCGGCTCGGACGGCGCATCGACAACTCTCAGACAGCTCTCAGACGCCGAGCGAGGGCAACAGCGCTCGCGGCCGGATCCTCGACCCCGGTGAGGCCCCGCACGACCACCACGCGGCGCGCTCCCGTCGCAAGAATCTGATCCAGGGTATCCGGACCGACGCCACCGGTGACGAACCACGGCTTCACGCCCGGAGCGAACGGAGGAGCGTGCCGCGCGGCCAGCCGGGGCAGACCCAGGCCGACCGGCGGCCGGCCCTCCTTGGTGGGCGTGGCGTGCACCGGCCCCACGCACACGTAGTCGACGTCGGGGTCGGCGAGCGCCGCGAGGAACTGGTCGGGATCGTGCGTCGACTGTCCGATCAGCACGTCCGGGCCCACCAGGCGCCGGGCAAACCGCGGCGGGATGTCGCCCTGACCGACGTGCAGGATGTCGACCCCGGCGAAGGCGGCGAGGTCGGCGCGGTCATTCGCGCTGACCAGCACTCCCCTGGCGCCGGCGGCGGCCTGCACCCGCCGCAGCCCGCCGAGCTCCTCGTCCCATTCGAGCCCCTTCTCCCGGAGCTGGATCAGATCGACCCCGGGGGCCTCGGGCGTGCCGACCACGGCGCTCAGGAAGGCGTCGAACTCGGCCCGACGCGGCGTGCACAGGTACAGGCGGGCGTCGGCCAGCCGCCGCAACCGGTCCGCCCGGGCTGGCCCACCGGCGCGCGGCGACGATCCCTCAACCTCCGGCGACAGCACGCACGATCTCCAAAATGTCGCCGTCGGCGAGCCGGACGGCGGGAATCTCGGACGGCGTCAGAGCCACGCCATTGTGCTCGACCACCACCGAACCAGACGGCAGGCCCAGCTCGGCGAGCAGGTCGGGCAGCGGCTGGCCACCCGGGATGCCCCGCGGCGCACCATTGACGACGACCCGCGCCCGGGCGAGCGGCTCCGGGTGCGCACGCGGGTGCAAGTGCGGCGGACGATCGACCATTTTTCGACCCTACGGGAGCAGCGCCCGCCGTGCGGGCGGTGGGTACGGCCGGGACCGGGCCGGGGCTAGAAGGCCGACGCCTGGGCCCGCCGTTTGACCTCCTTGCCACGGTTCTCGATAAGTGCCTGCATGGGGGTGCCCGGCAGACTCGGATCCTCCCGGAAGATCCAGTCGAGCGCATCCTCATCGGTGAACCCCGCGTCGGCCAGCACCGTGAGCAAGCCGGGCAGCCCCTTGACGACGGCGCCGTCCCGGATGAAATCGGCAGGCACCCGCAGGACGCCCCCCTCCCGCCGGGCCAGTAGCGTCCGGTCGCGCACCATCTGCCGGACACGGGTCACGGGAACCTGCAGCTGATCGGCGACGTCAGGCAGGGTCAGCCAGTCCATGGTCAAGAGTAAACACCTAAGTCTCGATGGCGTCGTATGGTGCCGGCGCGGCCGCGGACGTTGGCCGCGCCCCTCGGCGAGGGGATGACCAGGCGGTTTCCGGCCGGGACGGTCCGGCCGGAACGGGTCAGAGCGCAGCCACCTGGGCGCCGCCCGCGGCCGCCGAGCGCACCGCCGCCTCCAACACCGCGACCACCGGACGGGCGGTCTGCACGCCGTAGCCGGACAGCGGCCAGCCCGAGACGAGACAGTCCGCCAGGTCCCGGTGAAACGTACTGCCCGAGGTGGGTGCCAGCGGGATGTGGCTGCGCACCCCGTCATGGGTGATCAGCACGAGCGACCCCGCCTCCGCCTCGAGTATCTCGGCCTCGGCCTCGACCTCGGACCGACGACCGGCGTGCCGTCCCAACCGCGGCACCAGCTTCCCCTCCCCGTCCCGGAAAGCCCCGCCGTCCCGGAAAGCCCCGCCGTCCCGGAAAGCCCCGTCCAGGATCAGCGAGCCGGTGGACCCGAGCACCTCGAACCGCGGGCGCCGGGCCACCGTCAGATCGGAGACCGTGACCTGCGCCTCGGCCCCACTCGCGAAACGCAGCAGCAGCCGGCTGTGGTCAGCGTTGCTGACGTGGTGCCAGACCCGCTTGACGGTGGACGCGCTGACCCATTCGACGGGCTCGTCAACGAGGGCGAGGATCTGGTCAACGCAGGCGCTGCCCCGATCATGGAGCTGCCCACCACTGATCCGCTCGTCGTCGTGCCAGGTGCCGGCTGGCCGGCGGAAGCCGCCCCGGTGGGCGTCCAGCCGCAGCGGCTCGCCGACGGCGCCGCGGTGCACGGCGGCGCGGACCGCCCGGTAGCCCGGGTCGTCCCGACCCTCCGGATACACCGCGAGCACCAGGGACCGGGCCTCCGCGAGCTCCGCGAGCTGGTCGGCGTCCGGGGTCGACAGGCAGAGCGGGGCGTGCACGACGACGTGCTTGCCGGCCTCCAGCGCACGACCAGCCCATTCGAGACGGGTGTGGGTCGGTGTGGCCACGATGACGACCCCGAGATCCGGATCGTTGACCAGGTCGTCCGGGTCGTCGACGCGGCGCGGCGGGCGACCCGCCGCGTGCGCCGGGAGCCGGCCGGCACCGCCGTCGCAGAGGGCGGCGAGTTCCAGGCCCTCGGTCGCGTCCACCGCCGAGTGGTGCGTCCCGGTGATGTCCGGGGTGCCCAGCAGCCCGACCCTGGCCGGCGCGGCGTCGAGCACGCCGAGGCAGTGCCGCAGCCAACGTCCCACGAGCCGCTGGTAGGCGGGATCGGCGAGCACGGCGGGACCGGTACCCAGGGTGAGTATGCCGAGGCCCGTGGAGGGCCGCCAGGTGCAGACGGGATGCTCGCCCATCTCGTGCCGGACCAGGAGCAGCCGCTCCACGTCGTCGGCAATCTTGTCGGGGATGATCCAGCTCTCCCGGGGGCGGAAGTCCGCGGACCGGGCCATGACCGCGCCGCCCTGCGGCCCGACGGTCAACCGCAGGTCGTAGGGCGCGGTGGTCCGCCCCGGGATGAAACCGGACGCCTCGATGAGCGGACTTCCCGGCGGCAGCGCCCGCATGGTCGGCCCGGCGAGCAGGACCGGGACGGTCTGCCGGGCCCGGTCCAGCAACTCCTGCTCGACGTGGTCGAGCGGACGGTCGATGAGCACGAGAAGCGCGTCGGCCGACCGTGCCGAGGTCGGGCCGAGACCCGCTGCCCGCAAATGGTCGCCGAGCGCGTTCACACCGGCCAGGTTCGACACCAGGTGAATGCGAGGCACGTCTCCGCACTCTAGTGACTGTTCCCGACGTTCCGGCGATTGGGGTCATCAAACAAAGATCCAAATAAAGATCCGCGCAAAGATTTACACAAGGATGCATACATAACGCAATGCCGGGCAAGAGTACCAATGATCCTGATATCCAGAAATCCCGCCGTCCGGCCGATCGGAACGCCTGGAACGCCTGGAACGCCTGGAAAATCCGGAGCACCGGGAACACCGGGTCGTCACCGGGCGTCATCGACTTGCCGCGGCCAGTTCCTTCATCGACACGGAGATATCGGCGAAACGCTCCCGATCCGGGATACCGTCGGCCGCCATCAACCGGCGACCGGCGACCATGTCCATCGGGCGCCCCACAGTGACCAGCGCCTCGAGACGGCCGTCCGGGGCGAACCACCCGGCCGACCAGCCAGACGGACGCCCGCCGTCGGGCGGCACGACGACGCCCGGATCGCCCCGGAACACCGGGGCAGCCTCTGCCGAAGGGAGTCCCGCGAACTGCACCATGCGGCCGAACTGTTCCGACCAGAAGTAGGGCACCGGGTCATAGACGGCCTCCCCGCCGAGCAGCGTGCTGACCGCGACCGCGGGCGACTGCTGGGCGCAGTCCCAGTGCTCGACCCGCAGCCGCCGACCGTAGCGACGCGACCACCAAGCAGCACAGTCACCGACCGCGACCACCGGCGGCCGGTCGCCGTCGGCACCGTCGGCACCATGGGTCCACCGGGCGGCGAGATGCTCGTCAACCACGACTCCCCGGTCGAGGGCGAGCCCGGAACCGGCGAGCCAGGCGGTGCCGGGCCGCACCCCGACGCCGACGACAACCTCGTCCGCAATCAGCTCCTCACCGCCAGCCAGCACCAGCCCGTCGGGGGTGACCCGCTCCACGGCCGTGGCCAGGCGCAGGGTAACCCCGGCCCGGGCGTACCACGCGATCGTGCACCGGCCCACCTGCGCGCCGAGCGCGGCGAACAGCGGCGAGGCGGCTGCCTCCACGACGGTGACCTCGGCACCGATCGCTGCCGCCGCCGTGGCGACCTCCGCGCCGATCCAGCCGGCACCAACGATGACGAGCCGGACGCCGGGACGCAGGGCGCCACGCAGATCCCGGGCGTCGTCAATGGAACGCAGGACCCGCTGTGGGCCGTCGCCCGGCAGGGTTACCGGGTCGGCTCCCGTCGCCAGCACCAGGCCGTCGTAGTCCAGCGGCCCCGCGTCGGTCTCCACAGTGCCCGGTCGCAGGCCCGTCGCCCGCCGTCCGAGGCGCACCTCGACCCCGTCGAGGTCGAAGGGCAACGTCGTGTCGTCGATGCGGCCGGAGAGCACCGCCTTGGACAGCGGCGGACGATCGTAGGGCCGGTGCGGCTCCGCCCCGAGCAGGATCACCTCTCCCGCGAAACCACGCGCGCGCACCTCGGCGGCGGCCCGGCCCCCCGCCATTCCCGCGCCCACGACGACTATTCGCTGCATTCGAGCAGACTATCGACGACCCGCGACGCCGGGCCGCCGTCACCGCACCGGGTCGACAAGCGGAAAGGCGTCCTTCCACACCGGCTCGTACCCGGCTTCGGCGAGCATCGCGGCGATCTGTGCCGGCGAACGCTCGTCGGAGATCGAGAACTGTTCCTGGGCCGTGCCGGGCGTGGTGTAGCCGCCGGGTTCGGTGGAGGAGCCGGCGCTCATGGTGGTCACGGCGATGCGGACGAGCCCGTCGCGCAGCACCGCCGGCTCCCGGGTCGACAGCGACAGCGCGAGGTCCGGCTCGAACAGGCGCAGGGCCGCGTACGCCTGGACGAACTCCGCGTCGTCAACGACGACGACCGGCGGGAACCCGCTGGCACTCGGCTTGATGCGCGGCAGCGCGATCGAGACCTCGGTCCGCCAGTAGCGACGGGAGAGAAAGGAGGCGTGCGCGGCCAGCGCGAGCACGTCAGCGCGCCAGTCCGGGGCGAGCCCGAGCAGCGCGCCGATCCCGAGCCGGCGCACCCCGGCCCGCGCGGCCCGTTCGAACGAGGACAGCCGCCGGTCGTAGTCACGCTTCCAGCCGGCGACGTGCACCTCGGCGTAGCGGGCCCGGTCGTAGGTCTCCTGGTAATGGACGACTCCCTCCAACCCGGCACGCACCAGCCGGGCATAGGTGTCGTCCGACCAGGTCTGGGTCTCGATGCTGATCGAGGGGAACATCGGCCGTAGCCGCTCGACCACCGCGACGAGGTAGTCGGCCGATACCTCGACGCGATGCTCGCCGGAGACGAGCAGCAGATGACGGAACCCCCGGTCGACCAGCAGGCGTCCCTCCGCCACCACCTCCTCAAGGTCCAGCGTGCGGCGCACCACCGGCAGGCCCTTGGCGAAGCCGCAGTAGGTGCAGGACGACAGGCAGGCGTTCGACACGTACATCGGGGCGAACAGCCGGACCGCCCGACCGAACCGGAGCAGGGTCGCCTCCCGGGCGGCAATCGCCAGCTCCTCCAACCGGGCGGTGGCCGCGGGTGAGAGCAGGATCGCCAGCTCCGCGAGACCGATCCGGGGGGTGGCCGACCCACCGGATCCGGGCCGAACCCGCCGCAGCACCGTGTCCACCTCGGCGGACGTGGCCCGCCGCGACATCGCGGACAGCCCGGCCAGGTCGTGACCGGCAAGTTCGCGCGCGAACTCCCCTGGCGGGGCGCTCACCTGGACGCCTCGCCCACCACCGCAGCCGGGGACGTCGCCCGGGACACCGAGGGCACGGGCGACGCCGGTGACGGGTGGGACGCCGGTGACGGGTGGGCGCCGAGGAACCCGGTGAGCGGGGAGGAGGCGGACGCCACCGTGGCCGGGCCGGCAGCCCCTCGGCCGGCCAGGAAACCCAACCGGCCGGCGGCGGTGGCGAGCGCGAAGGCCCGCGCCATGCGCGCCGGATCGGCGGCCACCGCGATAGCGGTGTTGACCAGCACCGCGGCCGCGCCGATCTCCATCGCCTCGGCCGCGTCCGAGGGCACCCCGAGCCCGGCGTCCACGACCACCGGCACCCCGGCGCTCGCCACGATTGCCTCGATCGCGTCCCGGGTGCGCAGCCCGCGGTTCGAGCCGATCCAGCTGCCCAGCGGCATCACGGTGGCGCAGCCGACCTCCTCCAGCCGGCGGGCCAGCACCGGGTCGGCCGAACAGTAGGGCAGGACCGTGAAGCCGTCGGCCACCATGAGCTCGGCGGCGCGCAGGGTCTCCAGCGGATCCGGCGCCAGGGTGCGCGGATCCGGGGTGACCTCCAGCTTGACCAGACCGGTGCCCGTCGCCGCCCGCCCGAGGCGGGCCAGCCGCAGCGCCTCGGCCGCGTCCACCGCGCCCGAGGTGTTGGGCAGCAGGGTCATCGACGGCGGGATGAAGTCGAGAACGTCGCCGTCACCGATCCGGCCGATGTCGACCCGGCGCAGCGCCACGGTGACGATGGTGGCACCGGATGCGACGAGGCTGTCCCGCATCACCCGGTGACTCGCGAACTTCCCGGTGCCGATCAGCAGCCGGCTGCCGTAGGCCCGCCCGGCGATGACGAGATCGTCCGCCCCCGCGGCACCGGGTCCGGCCTCACCACCACCCCCGCCGCCGACGGCGGAACCTTCACCGGCGAGGCCATCGGGACAGGAACCGTCGGGGGGAGAATCGCCGGGACGGGAACCGGCAGGACGTAGGGGGTGCTGCGACACGATCTTTCATCCTCCCCACGCGCGCATGACCGCGATCGGGTATACGGGTCGCCGACGGGATACTGGCCAGCCTCTCAGCCCACGTCCGTGGGCTCCCCGGAGCAATCGACAGTGTAACCGCTGCTTCCTGGCCGCGGCTTCGGGTGTCCCGCCGCGACGCCGATCTGCGACGCCGATCTGCGACACTGATCCACGCCCGTCGACGATCATCGCGGCCTTGAGAACCGATTCAATGTGGGCACCCGGGTTTCACCCGGTGGACACCATGCTGCGCGACGAGGTACTTCTCGCTCGAACGACGTATCCGGGTTAACCTCGCGGGGCTCGGTAGCGGCATCCTTCGACAACGATCGTAAACTCTCCCTCGTGGATGCCACCGTGGCCGACCCCGTCGTAGGTCGGCTTCTCGACGGCCGCTACACGGCGCAGGAACGGCTCGCCGTCGGCGGGATGGCGACGGTGTACGTCGCGCACGACAACCGGCTGGACCGGCTCGTCGCCCTCAAGGTCATGCATCCCACTCTCAATCACGACCCGGAGTTCGTCACCCGTTTCCATCGCGAGGCCAAGGCCGTGGCACGGCTCAACACCCCGCGCGTCGTCTCCATCCTCGACCAGGGTTCCGACCACATCCCCGCCGGTCTGGTCAACTACCTGGTGATGGAGCTGGTGCGCGGCCGGTCGCTGCGCCAGCACCTGGGCGCCCGGGGTCGGCTCCCGGTCACCGAGGCCATCGAGATCATCGAGCCCGTGATCGAGGCCCTCGCCGCCGCGCATGCCGCCGGCATCATCCACCGCGACATCAAGCCCGAGAACATCCTGCTCGGTGACGACGGCCAGGTGAAGGTCGCGGACTTCGGCCTCGCCCGTCCGGTGAGCCAGCCCACCCAGGCACTCACCGGCGGCGTGGTGATGGGCACTGTCGGGTACCTCGCCCCCGAGCAGGTCACCCACGGCGTCGCCGACACCCGCAGCGACGTCTACGCCGCCGGTGTGGTGCTCTTCGAATCCCTGACCGGGCAGCTCCCGCACAGCGGCGCCACCCCGATGTCGGTGGCCTACCAGTCGGTCCACGGCGACGTGCCGGCGCCGTCCACCATGATCGAGGGCATTCCCGCCGAGCTGGACGGTCTTGTTCTCCGGGCCACCGCCCGCGACCCGGCGCGCCGGCCGGTCGATGGTGCGGCCCTGCTGGCGGAGCTGCGGCGCATCGAGCCGTTCCTGCCCCCGCAGGACGCCTACCCGAGCGGGTTCACCGGCGAGATCGAACGGATCGGGTTGGCCGAGCGGCCTTCAGGGGCCCGGGAGCCCGGGTACCCCCAGGAGCCCGGGTACCCCCAGGAGCCCGGGTACACCCAGCCGTTCCAGGCCGAGGACTACGACGACTCCCGGGGCGCCGGGCCGGGGGCCGCCGCGGAGCGCGCGTTCGCCGGTGCCGGGCCGGGCCAGCCAGGCACCGGCGCGCTCTATCGATCCGCCTCCCCGCCCTCGCCGACCGCCACGGCCTATCTCGGGGGCGGTGGCGGGCGCGGGCGGCGACGGGCCGCCGCATCGCCACGCTCCCGAGGGCTCATCCCGGTCGTCGTCGGTGGCATGGCCGTCCTGGTCCTGCTGCTCGGGATCCTCGCGTTCCGTTCCCTGTCCGGCGGAGGGACCGAGGTCCCGCTGCTGACGAACCTGAGCAGATCCGACGCCGAGAAAATGCTGCGCGACGCCGGCTTCCAGTTCACCTACCTCGACCCGGTCGCCAGCGCCACGGTACCGGTCGGCCACGTCGCCCAGCAGGATCCCCGGGACGGATCGAAGGTCGACAAGGGCGCGCTCATCACCCTGCGGCTGAGCTCCGGCCCCGCGACGGTGCGCGTGCCGGACCTGGCGAACCTCACCGAGACCCAGGCCAAGGCCCGGCTGGCCGAAGTGGACCTGACCCTCGGCGGCCTGAGCCCACAGTCCAGTGACACGGTGCCGGCGGGCCATGTGATCGGTACGAACCCCGGGGCCGGCACCGCGCTCAAGCCGAAGGACCAGGTCGTCGTGATCACTTCGACGGGCCCCGCGACGAAGCCGGTGCCGGCCGACATCATCGGCAAGTCGTTCGAGGAGGCCAAGGCCGAGCTCGTCGGCCTGAACATCGGCCTCGTGGTGCAGCGCACCGACGCCGTGAACGACGCCGTGCAGCCCGGTGAGGTCTTCGGGGTCTCTCCCGACGTGGGGCAGCCGATCTCACCCGGCGGCACCGTCACCCTCACCGTAGCCGAGGCCGACGGGTTCGACAACGGTGACGGTTCCGGGGGCGACGGCAGCGGGATCCAGGTCCCGGTGCCGAACGTGGTCGGGAAGAGCTACCGGGAAGCCGAGAACATCCTGCAGCGCCGGGGGTTGAAGATTGACCGTATCGGCTGGATCGGCGGGCCGGGCGACCGGGTGACATCGCAGTCCGCCAAGGCCGGGAGCAAAATCGAAAAAGGAAGTACCGTGCACGTCAACACAACGTGGGACCCCCTCGGCTGAGCCGCCATCCTCCACCAGGTTGATCATATTGTGCAACGAATCGCGCGGTGGGCGAAAGATCCGCGACCGCTTCCCCGGGGGGACGACGGCGTGAAGGCAGCGCGTGGTCGTGGCCGGTGGCCCGCCGGCCCGCGGCGGCCGACGTCGTGGTGGCGGGAGTCGTCGTGGTGGCGGGAGTCGTCGTGGCGGGGCATGGCCGGCGGTGGACGGCGGGCCGAGCGGGTCGCCGACCTGCTGGACGGACAGCGCCCCCCGTATGACGAGACCGACGCGCGGCTGATCGACACCGTGGCGGCCCTCCGGGACCTGCCGTCACCGCGGCTGCATCCGGCACGGCACGCCGCCCTGCGCGGACAGCTGTTCGCCGCCGTCACCGGCTCCCCGGCATGCGATCCCGTCCGTTCCCCCGCCGCCGTTTCCCCCGGCACCTCCGTGAAGGGCCACGAGACCGAGGCCCGTCCCACAAGAACCCGTCCCGCACGCACGCCTCCCGAGGGCGTCGATCCTGACCTGCCGGGAAACGATCCGGTCGACGCGCGGTGGGTACGCCGGACCGGTGCCCGCGGTGTCTCTGCCTGCGGTGTCTCCGGCCGGGGCAGGATGACCCGGGCCGCCCGGCCGCTGCTGGCCGGAGCACTCACCGCCGCCGTCACCACGGCGGCCCTCGCGGTCAGCTCGGGGGACTCGCTACCCGGCGATACCCTGTACGGCGTCAAACGACAGGTCGAAGACCTCCAGGTGTCGCTGGTCCGCGATCCGGTCGAGCGGGCGAAGACCCGGCTGGGCATGGCCGGCTTGCGGATGAGCGAACTGCGCACGATCACGGTGAACGACGGCGGGGTGATCGCCCCGGAAACCGGTGCCGGCGCTCCGGAGACGAGCCCGCGGGTGCCGGTGGTGAACCCCACGGCGACCGCCGCACCACCGACCATCGCGGTGTCACCGACCATCGCGGTGTCACCCGCTGCGGTGTCACCCACTGCGGGGACGTGGCCTCCCGGTCCCCGCACACCCGCCGTCTCCGGCGACGCCGGCGAATCCGATGGCCCCGACGCGCCGAGCGACCCGCCCGGCCCCGGCAACGGGGACCGCCTCGACCCCGAGCTGGTCAACGCGCTGCTGCGGGACTGGATCGCCGAGGTGCGCGCCGGCACGCAGGTACTGCTGGCCCGGGTCGCCGCCGGGGACACGGACGCCTGGACCACGGTGAACGCCTTCACCACCGAGCAGTCCCGCGGGCTGAAGAACCTGCTGAGATCGCTTCCCGTGGGCTCGGTCGGACCGGCGCATGCGGCTCTGGATCTCATCGACGACGTCAGGCGCAGGCTCGGCCCGCGGGCACCAGCGCCGGTCCGGGCCCCCTCACCCGTCCGCCAGATCTCTCCGATCGTGCCGACCGGTGACGCCCTCACCCCCCCGCCCTACGTGGCGCCGCTGCTCTCCGCACCTCGGCCCACGGCGACCGGGGCCACCGCCGCGCCCGCCCTCAGCACTCCCACCCCCGGCACTCCCACCCCTGCCGGCACCGGCATCGGCTCGCCGGGGCCCCCGAGCCCGGCGCCGGGTGGTGCCACGAGCGGAACGACCATCCCGACCCCGACCCCCGCCACGACCCCGACCCCCGCCACGACCCCGACCCCCGCCACGACCCCGACCCCCGCCACGACCCCGACCCCCGCCACGACCCCGACAGACGACACGACCCCGACAGACGACACGACCCCGACCCCCGCCACGACCGCATCCGATGTCACGCCGACCACGGTGGGCGCGCCCTCGCCGCAGAGCCCCCCGAACGGGGCGCCGACGCCGGGATCCCGCTAGAATCTGTTCCGAGTTTGGATCATGGGGTTGGCAGGCTGCGTAGCCAGAGGATGGATCCGCGCAGGTGGAGTCCTGCGGCGTAGCTTTCGGGTGTCTTGTCGTAGCGGGTGGCCAGACCCCGCCATTCCTTGATCTTGCTGATGCCGCGCTCCACGGTGTTGCGGTCTTTATAGAGCGCGGCGTCGTGGCGGACCGGGCGACCTCCGGCGCTGCCGCGCTTCTTACGGTTGGCCGTCTGATCGGCCTTCTCCGGAGGACGAGCCGTGGTACTCGCTCTTCCCAGGACCCCCGCGTCACGGGCTCGGGTCCCAATGCCGCTTCCACTAACTGGATCTTGATGGTCGTCGGTGTGTCGGTTCCGGCTGTTCTGTCTGGTTGCCGGCATGATCGGGGTGTGTGGCGGACAGTGAGGCGGTTGCGGGTAGCCAGCTGACGGACTGGATCTCTCTGGGGGTCCTGACGTCGTTCGTCCCGCGTGATGCGGTCGATGAGGCGATCGAGGCGACCGGGAGAGGTGCCCGGCGTTCCGACACGACGATCCCGCCGCGGGTCGCGGTCTACTTCGTGATGGCGCTCGCGTTGTTCGCGGACGACGACTACGAGACGGTCGCCCGCCGGCTCGCCGCCACGCTCACCGATCTCGACGTGGTGGGGCCGCGGTGGGAACCGACCTCGTCAGGGCTGACCAAGGCCCGCCAGCGGCTCGGTGCGGCGCCGCTGGCCGAACTGTTCGGTCAGGTCGCCGGGCCGGTCGCGGACCTGGACACGGTCGGGGCGTTCCTGAGCCGGTGGCGGCTGATGAGCATCGACGGGCTGGAATGGGATGCCCCCGCCTCGAAGGAGAACATCGCCGCGTTCGGCCTACCGGCCGGCCGCGTCGACGCGCCAGGGGTACTGCCGAAGGTCCGCGCGGTGACCGTGTCCGAGTGCGCCTCGCACGCGCCGGTCCTGGCCGCGTTCGGCCCGGCCGGTGGGGCGAAACCCGCCAGCGAGCAGGCACTGGCCCGGACTGTCTACCCGCGGCTGGCCTCGGACTGGCTGCTGCTCGCGGACCGTAACTTCTACTCGTGGGCGGACTGGTGCACCGCGGCGGACACCGGTGCGGCGCTGCTGTGGCGGGTCAAGGCCACCCTGCGCCTGCCCCCGCTGCGCGCGTTGTCCGACGGTTCCTATCTGACCGTGCTGGTCAACCCGAAGGTCACCGGGAAGGCCCGGGAGACCCTCGTCACCGCGGCCCGCGCCGGCGCGCCGCTGGACCCGACGAAAGCCCGTTACACCCGCCTCGTCGAGTACGACGTCCCCGACCGTGAGGGCGACGGGAAACACGAGATCANCGGCCTGCTCACCACGATCTGTGACCCGCGGGAGGCGACCGCGACCGCCCTGGCCGGGGCGTATCGGCAAAGATGGGAACACGAGGTCGCGATCGAAGACGCCAAACAACTCGTCGGCGTCGGCCAGGCCCGCAACCGGCTCGCCACCGCCGCGCAACGCGCCGTCCCGTTCGGCCTGACCTGCCAGACCCTCGCCTTCACCTGGTACCTCACCACCGGCCACCACCACGACGACGCCGCGGAGCACCGCGCCCGCGCGCCCTGGTACACCACCAAGACCCGGCCCTCGACCGCCGACCTGCTCGCCAAGCACCGCCGCGTCCTCATCGCCACCAAATACCAGCCCGCTCACCCCGAACAGCCCACCCCAGCCGAAATCCACACCCTCCGACTGGCCTGGGAGATCACCGCCGCATAACTACGAAAGTCGAGGTGTTAGTAGGAGTGCGAAACGCTCCTGGACGGAGGCCGGCGAGCAGGCGAGGGAGGTGTCGAGAGCTGCCTGATTGACCGGCCGGGGGGTGATGGTGTTGCTACCGGCCTCCCACTTCGAGACCATGCGCTCGCTGACGCCGATATGTGCCGCGAATGCTTGCAGGCTCATCCGTTTGGCCTGACGTAGTGCCCGGATCTCTCGTCCTGTCCAGCGGATCACGGTAGCCATCCGTGAGCTTCCTACTCCAGGGAATCGCCGGGGATGGCGATATAGGTGGCATGGAGTTCCCGTAGAATTGGATGGTCGTCGAGAAGGTTCACACCATCAATCATGTGGATCGGGCGGACGCCGATCGAAGTGTTAGTAGCAAAAGCCGCCTGCATGCTGCCGAGCATATCCAGGGTAACAGGGGCGGTGACGTGAGTGCCGACCTGCTGCAGGAGTCCCATGGTTACTCCAGGCAGGACGTCGGCTTTGGGCCAGATGACGTTGTCGCCATCAAAGAAACCGACGTTCCAGGTGGCGCCTTCGGAGACGACTCCTGTGGGATCGGTGAACAGCGCATCATCATAGCCGTCGAGTTGGGCACCGCGGCGATGGTACAGAGAGCCGAACAGGCCGACGTGTTTCACCATCGGAAGATCCCGCAAGTAGACGCAGGCCTTCACGCGTAGCGCCGGCAACACGGTCGGCGCGACCGGTCGAGTGGTCACCAGGATGTGTGGAGCGGCCGTCGCACCCGGGTGCCCGAGTTCCAGTGCTGGGTCGAAGACGGTGACGCGGACGACGAGCGAGCCGGTTCTGCCTCCGACCGCGTGACGGACCAGCTTCAGGACGTGTTCCGGATCGAGGTCGGCTGCAAAGACGATGCGGCAGTCACGGACCAGCCGGCTCAGGTGCAGCGGCAGGCCCCGTACCCGGCCATCATCGACGCGCATCGAGGTGAAGTGCCCGAGGTTGGTCAGGGCCAGCGCCGCGAGCGCCTCAGGGGTGACCGGGTGGCCGTCGAGTTCCGCCATGTCCTGGAGTCTGGCAGCCGGGGGCAGCCCGGCAAGCGGATGGGTGTCTGGGTCCGCCAAGTTCAGTGAAAGTTCGGTACTGGGACGGTGCAGTGACCTTGTGGGTGGAGCTCGTGTCGCGGCAATCTGGGGACTCTCTACAGAGTCATAACCCGCTAGTCCCACCCACTTCCCGATCTTGGACACTGAGCTGGCGGTCGGGATCCCAATGCTGCCTCCACCCGCAGAAGCGGTCCGGGAGACTTCACCTCGCGCCCATTTATCGAGACGCTTGTTCAGAGATGCATGGAGATGACGAAAGCATCTATTCGCCATGGGCCCACGTGACCAGACCCACGAACGAACCCGGGGCCGCCGGCCGGACGCCCGCCGAGGGCCACCAGCCCAGCCCTGACCGGTCGTCGTCCAGCGCCGTGCTGCGTTCCGGAGTCGGACAGGGCGTGGTGGCCGGGGTGGGGAGGGAGCCGGTCGGAGCGGCCGTTGACGGCGCTCACTCCCCACCGCTCCCGATCCGGACGCCACATCCGGGCTGGGGTGTGGTCGAGCTGGACGTGAACGGCCGAGTTGTCCGGATCATCGTCGGTGAGCCGGAGTTCCGCAGCCCTGCCGATGCCGATCTGTACGCCCGCAGCAGAGGTCTTCCTGATCACCGCGTCGCGCCGGTTGACCTCGGCAGTCGGGTGCCGCCCAGGCTCTGAGACAGAGGCTGCCCCGGCCCGTCCATCCCGGCGCAGCTTCCCGGGATCCGAAACGGGGCCGCCCCGTCCACAGACGGCCCGTCCAGCACCCCGCCCACGGTGCGGCCTGCGACCGCGAGCGGGCCCTTGAACGCGCCGTAGCGACGTTCGACGACTTCCTGGCCTTTGTAGCGGGCGAGTACCTCGGCGGGGCCGATGGTGTCGGGCAGGTTGGTCAGCAGGGCGTACCAGCCGTCGGTGGCGGCCTCGGCGTCGAGCGCGGCGGAGTCGAAGTGCCAGGTCAGGGCCGGTTTCCCGGTGTCCGGATCGACGCTGGTGGCGGCGACGAGGTAGCGGGTGACGCGGTGTTTCGTCGCCAGCAGGGTCAGACGGGCTTTCACCGCGGCTTCGGTGCGGTAGAGGTGGTGGCTGCCCGCGGCGCGGGTGAGGGTGTCGAGGTCGGTGCGGGCGCGGGCGAGTTTGAGTGCGCGGGCGGCTTTGGCGGCCTGGTCGTTCGCGGACGACCAGATGAACACCGTGCGCACGGTGACCGCCGCGTCGGTCTTGCGGGGCCCCCGCAGGGTTGTCACGCCCTCGCGGGCCCGGTAAGTCGCCCGGGCGTGGATCGGCTTGTCCTGGTCGCGCGCCGCGACGTGGTCGACGAGGGTGGCGGTGGCCCAGTCCTGGGCGGCCAGGACCTGCGCGGGCACGGCCGTCGTCGGTGCCGGCGCGAGGAACGTGACCCCAGGCGTGGAGGTCAGCGCGGTCAGGTTGGGGTAGGAGACGAGTTTGCTGTCGCCGACCAGCAGGAACCGCCGTTCGCCGGCGATCGTGGTCAGGGCGCGTATCGCGGCGGTGACCTGGGAGACCTGACTGACCTCACCGGCGCCGCCGTCGTAGGCGCGGTGGACCAGCGGGATCCCGCCGTCGCCGGTGACCGCGGGCCCGGTCTGGACCTTTTGAGGTCGGGCCGGCGGTCCTTCGGGTGGCCGTACTTCGGGGTCGCGTAGTCGCCGTCGGCCTCGGGGTAGGCGCCGTGCGGCGAGATCGACGTCATGTCCCAGTGGATCCGGGAGACGTCGAGGCCGAACGCGGTGATCGCCGCGGCGCCGACCGAGCCGACGACGGCCTCGCAGACCGGGGCGAGCGCGTCCAGCGCCCGACCGACCCGGTCGTCGTTCAACACGTCCGGCGCGAGGCCGAACATCTCCTCGACCGCCCACTGGCGTGCCCACCGTTCGACGTGCAGCAGCGGGGCCGGCGAGGTCAGCCGGTTGGCGACCAGCGCGGCGATCACCTGCCCGTGGGTGGCCCGGTTGACCTTGTCACGCATCGGAGCGAGCCGGTCGATCGTGCCCGCGACATCGAGACGGGCCAGGTAGTCACGCACGACGGGCAGCGCGCCGAGCGGCTTCTCGACGCTCGGCGGCCCGTAGTCCATCGCGACCGTCACAGCCAGGAACAGTCCCAGACCCGTCACTACCGATCGCGGTCACCCCGACGTGATCAGAACAAGAGATCAAGCAGCTGGCTCATCGCACGCACGCACGCACGTGCGGAAGACAAGTCTAGCTCACGAGGGCCACGGCGCGCCGCGTTCTCCCCGCGTGTTCTGCAGCATCTCGGCGACGAGGAAGGCCAGTTCCAGCGCCTGCCCGGTGTTCAGACGGGGGTCGCAGGCGGTCTCGTAACGGCCGCCGAGGTCGTCTTCCCCGATGAGTTCGGCCCCACCGAGGCACTCGGTGACGTTCTCCCCGGTCAGCTCGATGTGCAGGCCACCGGGGTGGGTGCCCAACGCCTTGTGGACCTCGAAGAAGCCGAAGACCTCGTCGAGGACATCGTCGAAGTGGCGCGTCTTGACGCCGCCCACGTCACGGGTGTTGCCGTGCATCGGATCGCACGACCACACCACTGGCGGCCCGGCGGCGTTGACCTTCTCGATGATCGGGGGCAGCGTGTCCCGGACCCGCTTTGCCCCCATCCGGGAGATCAGGGTGAGCCGGCCGGGGACATGGTCGGGGTTGAGCCGCTCGGCAAGCTCGAGGACCTCGTCCGGGCCAGCCTTCGGCCCGATCTTGCAGCCGATCGGATTGCCCACCCGGGACAGCAGGTCGACGTGGGCACCGTCGAGGTCCCGGGTCCGCTCGCCGATCCAGATCATGTGGGCGGACAGGTCGTACGGGTCGCCGGTGGCGTCCTCGATCCGGGTCAGGGCACGCTCGTACTCCAGCAGGAGGCCCTCGTGACTCGTGAACAGCTCGACCCCGGTCAGCGCGGCGGTCCGATCGAGGTCGATGCCGCAGGCGGCCATGAAGGCGAGGGCACGCTCGATGTCCGTCGCCATCACCTCGTAGCGGCGACCCGCCGCGGAATCCCGCACGAACGCCTTGTTCCACTCGTGGACCTTCGACAGGTCGGCGAAACCTCCGGTGGCGAAGGCCCGCACGAGGTTCAGCGCGACTGCGCTCTGGTGGTAGGCGGCGACCATCCGCATCGGATCGGGCTGCCGCGCGGCGGCCGTGGGCGCGATGTCGTTGACGGCGTCGCCCCGGTAGGAGGGCAGCCCGGTGCTGGCCTCGATGTCCGCGGACCGCGGCTTGGCGTACTGCCCGGCGATGCGGGCGACCTTCACCACCGGCGTGCTCGCGCCATAGGTGAGGACGACCGCCATCTGCAGCAGCGTCTTGACCTTGTCCCGAATCTTGTCGGCGGTGTTCGCCACGAAGGTCTCGGCGCAGTCACCGCCCTGCAACAGGAACGCCTCGCCCCGAGCGACCAGCGCGAGACGGTCGGTCAGGGACCGGATCTCGGGCGCGGTGACCAGCGGGGGGAGGGCCGCAAGCTGGTCATGGGCGGCTCTCAACTCTGCCGGGTCGGGCCAGGACGGCTGCTGCTTGGCCGGAAGGGTCCGCCAGAGATCCAGTACGCTCACCACACCAGGGTACGGCCCAGGTCGAGCTCGAGCGGTCACCATCGCCCGACATCTTCCCGGGAATCGGCGTCTTCCCTTGGACAGGCATCCGCCCGGAACTCGGCACCCGGCCCTGGCTCCCGAATCGGGACCGGATCCTGGACCGAAATCAGATCCTGGAGCGGGATCGGTTCCCGGACCGGGATCGGTTCCCGGAGCGGATCCGGCCCGACGGCCCGCCCCTCCCCCGGTCAGCCGAAGAAGATCTCGGCCTCGTGGTAGAGCTCCTCGGGCACCGTCTTGAGCTCGCGGGTCGCATCCTGCAGCGGAACCCGGTCGATGCGGGTGCCGTGCAGGGCGACCATCACCCCGAAGTCGCCTTCGTGCACGGCGTCGACGGCGTGCAGTCCGAAACGCGTCGCGAGCCATCGATCGAAGGCCGTGGGCGTGCCGCCGCGCTGCAGATGCCCGAGTACCGTCGCGCGCGCGTCACGACCGGTGCGGGCGCGGATCTCGGTCTCCAGGACCGCCCCGATGCCCTGCAGGCGGACATGCCCGAAGGCATCGACCTCACCCTCCCTGGCGACCAGGGTACCCGTGATCGGGACGGCACCCTCGGCCGCGACGATGATCGGCGCGTAGTGGGTGGCGAACCGGGCTTCGACGAAGGCGCACACCTTGTCGAAGTCGAACGGCCGCTCCGGGATGAGAATGACGTTGGCTCCCCCCGCCATGCCGCTGTGCAGAGCGATCCACCCGGCATGACGGCCCATGACCTCAACGATCAACACCCGGTGATGGCTTTCCGCGGTGGTGTGCAGCCGGTCGATCGCCTCCGTGGCGATGTTGACCGCGGTGTCGAAACCGAAGGTGTAGTCCGTCGCGGAGAGGTCGTTGTCGATGGTCTTGGGCACTCCGACCACGGGCAGTCCCTCGGCGTGTAGTTGGGCGGCCACCCCCAGGGTGTCCTCCCCGCCGATCGCGATGAGCGCGTCCACCTCGGCTGCGGCGAGGTGCTCGCGCACCAGCGCCGGCCCGTCCACGGCGGCGTAGGGATTGGTGCGGCTGGAGCCGAGGATCGTGCCGCCACGCGGGAGGATCCCCCGCACGGCCGCGATGTCCAAGGGGACCGTCTCGCCGGTCAGCGGCCCTCGCCAGCCGTCCCGGTACCCGACAAAGCTGTGGCCGTAGACGCTCTCTCCCTTGCGCACGACGGCCCGGATCACCGCGTTGAGTCCCGGGCAGTCGCCGCCGCCGGTCAGTACGCCGATCCTCATCCCGAGTCCTCCCGTCGACCGTACACCGCTTTCTCCGGCGGCAGCGTAGCGGGAGAGCCACACTTCAGGACAACAGCGCGGTCACGTGGCGTGGCAATGACGAGGCCGCCACGGCCACGTCATCGACTCATCGGGATGGGTTCGACACGGCGGCGACCTGGGCGCGCAGCGGGGCGAGAACCCGCCACCGGGCGAGGTTGTGCAAGGCGTCGGCGAGCGCATCGTGGGCGTTGGGCGGCGGTGCGGGAAGAACCGGCCGGCCCACTTCCTCCCACAGCTGACGCAGGTCCCGGGTGAAGCGGGGCAGCTGAGCGGGCAGGGCGGTCATCGTGCCGAAGAGCTGGCAGAGCACCACGTGGTCATAGGCCCCGTACCAGGCCCACAGCTCGGGGGCACCGCCCGCGGTCAACAGCGCGGCGACCTCGTCGCGGATTCGGGCCCGCGGCTTCCACGCCTCGTCCGATGGCGACGGCAGCTGGTCGAGGACGTTGCGACGGACCCAGGGCACAGCCCACGACGGGTCGAACTCGGTCGACACGGCATAGTACCGCTGTGTGCCGTCCTCGCTGACGATTCCGACGCTGACCAGATCGAGCCAGTGATGACCGGTGTCGGCGCGTTCGATGAACTCGGTGTCGTAAAAGAAGCGGGTTCCCACCGGCTCAGTCTCCTCCGGCCGAGGTGTCCGCCATGGTCGGCCGCTCGACCGCGGACCACCCCGGGCCGGGGCCCGAGCGCCGGCGCCACGGGCGCAGCAAGGCCCCGAGCAGCAGCGCCGCCAAGGCGGCACCGACCAACGGCAGCAGCCACAGCAGCGGCCCGGAGTACTCCTCCGTGGCGTCATCCCCGGACGCCGCCACCCGCGGACCGTCCGGTCCCGGCGACCGCCCTCCCGCCGGGACGATCGCCGGCGTCGCGCGGCAGCCGGCCGAACCCGCGACGGACGGCGGAGTCACCGCGGGACCGGTCGCCGGAGAGACCCGGACCTCGACCCGGGCGGCGCCGGGATCACTGACGAGGCAGAGCAGACCCGCCCCGGGCGCGGACGTCACCCGCGCCCCGGTGACCTGCACCTGGTAGCCCGTCGGATAGGACCAGGCCGGCACGCTGATCGCGGTCGCCGTGCCGGCAGCGAGGGGCGGCCCGGCCGACGGCGCGGTCCGATAGGCCACCGTCAGCACCCGCGACGCGTCGAAGCGCAACACCTCCGGTACCCCGGCGATGGCCACGGGGTAGGGGCGGACGATGTCCGCGGGCGGGGCGGGCGCCCGGCGTTCGGCGCCGCCGAGCCCGACGGGCGCGGCGGTGCCCACCGTGCCCCCGGTCGGGCTCGGGACGTCGTAGAACCAGCTCAGGCCGAACGCGTCGGCGGAGGCGACGAGACCGCGGACACTGACCGCCGACCCGTCCTTCCAGCCGACCAGGTATCCGGTCGGATCATTGACCGCCACCGTCGATGCGGCGTCGAACGGGGCAGGCCGCTCCCGCCACAGCAGGTGCGCGCCGTCATGCGCGGCCACCGCCGCAACGAGACCCGCACCGCCGCCACCACCATCGGACACCTCGTAGCCGAGCAGGCCCGGCACATCGCGGAACCGCGTCGCCAACCGTTCGAGCCCCGCGGCGAGGCCGGCGACGGAGGGCACGTAGCCCGCCGAGGAGGGCACGATCCGCAGCGTGACCCGCAACCCGCGGTCGGTGAACATGCGGGTGAGGGCGGCGGCCTGGTCGAGTCCGGGGTCGGCGGGCGTGGTCGCCGCGCCGGCACCGTCGAGGACCGGCCCACCGGAGGTCGCCGGGAAGCGGCCGCCGCTGGCCATCGGGACCGCCAGGCGCACCCCGGTAAATCCGAAGCCGACCCAGGTGTCGATGTCCCCGGCGGTGGGCGTCACCCCGGCCGGCACCGTGATTCCATGCAGGACGACCACCCGGCGATCACTGTCCGTAAGATACGTTCCCGAGCGACCGATCGTATCGGCCGGGGCAGCGCCCACGGACGGTCCAACGGGTCCAGCAGGTGCGGCGGGTCCAGCGGGGGAACCGGCCGCCGAGGCCCCGGGCACCGGGCCCGTTCCCGCGAGGCAGCCGACGATCAGGCCGAGCGCGACCAGAAGTGGACGCCGTCCCGGGAATCGCCGGGGATGTTCGAAGCCGCCGCGACGCCGACCGATCGCCGTCCAGCCAGGAACGCTGTCACCACACACCGGACCATCCTGCCGTGCCCACCGCAAACGGGTCAGACCGCCCGGTCGATCCGGTCTTTGGTGGCACGTGGGTTCGCCGGCGCCGTGACCGGCAGCCCGAGCTGATCCGGAGACCGAGCCGGCGTCGCCGCCCCAGGGGAACCCGGCGCTGTGCCGGTGGACGCCGGGGAGACCGATGCCGTGCCAGTAGACGCCGCGGCCGCCCCGGCAGCCGCCTGTGCCCGGGCGGCCGCGAGCTCCTCCTTGGCCCGCTTCGCGTACAGGTCCACGTACTCCTGGCCGGACAGGGCCATCAGCTCGTACATGATCTCGTCGGTGACCGAGCGCAGGACGAAACGATCATCTGCCATGGCCGCGTAGCGGCTGAAGTCGAGCGGGCGGCCGATGCGGATGCCGACCCGACGGATCTTCGGCACCAGCTGGCCCGGCGGCTGAACCTCGAAAGTCCCGATCATCGCCACGGGGATGACCGGGACCCCGGCCTCCAGCGCCAAGCGCGCGACACCGACCTTGCCGCGGTAGAGCCGGCCGTCCGGGGATCGGGTGCCCTCCGGATAGATCCCGAGCAGGCGGCCCTGGCGGAGCACCCGGACCCCCGAGCGCAACGCGCCCTCGCTCGCCTTGCCGCCGCTGCGATCGATCGGGATCTGGCCGACGCCGCTGAAGAACACCCGCTTGAACCACCCCTTGACGCCCGCCTCGGTGAAGTAGTCGCTCTTCGCCAGGTAGGTGACACGGCGGGGGACGACCAGCGACAGGAAGAGGTGGTCCAGGAAGGAGAGATGGTTGCCGGCGAGGATCGCGGGCCCCTCCAGGGGGATGTTCTCCGCCCCCTCGACCCAGGGACGCCAGAACAGTCGCAGGACAGGTGTCAGGAATACCTTGACCACCCAGTAGAACAAGACAGCTCCCACCTGGTCACCGCCGCACGACGACGGCCCGCCGGGGGCGCCCGTGGCCAGTCGCCCGTCTTCATCCGCCGACGCCGATCACACCTGGCCCGAACCTCCCACGAACCGACCGGCCGGTCGGGCACCGGGGCGCACGCCGCCGGTCCACGACCCGCGGCCTCGTCGGGGTCCGCCACGGAGACCCCGACGATCCTTGCGACCCCACCGCGCCGGGTCGCCCAGGGCCGGGTCGCCAGGATGATGGGCTTGTTCGAGCCTAAGGAGAGGTCATCACGACGTCCACCGAACGGGGTCTACCCCGCTCGGCGTGTCATTCTCCGGTGCCGGCCAGGAAACCTGACGGCGGGCCCCCAACCCCCCGCGGACCGCGCCTCGATCCCGATGTCCCGCGCGCGTAGCCACCCATCACCGATATCATCAGGCGGAGACTTTCCGTCCGGCGGCTTCTGCGCAGCGATGTTGCGCAGCGATGTTGCGCAGCGAGTGAGACACGCACGACCGTGGCCTCAGCCCGCGGACCGTGCGAGCATGCGTTTACCGGCGTTTTCCCTCCGCGCGTCGCCGGACCCGCATCGCGGCATACGGGCGGGCGCGCGAGGCACGAAGGGCGGATCACGATGGCGGGTGTCACCGGTGCGGCCGTCCTCCCGGGCGCGGAACCGTTCGAGTTCGAGGGTGGGTCGGTCGGCGTGCTGCTGGTCCACGGGTTCACCGGCTCCCCGGGCAGCATGCGGCCCTGGGGCGAGTACCTCTCCGCAGTCGGACTGACAGTCTCGTGCCCGCTGCTGCCCGGCCATGGCACCCGCTGGCAGGACATGGTGCCCACTACCTGGCCGGACTGGTACGCTACGGCGGAGGCCGCGTTCCTGCGGCTGCGGACCACCTGCGAGCAGGTCTTCGTCATGGGGCTGTCGATGGGCGGGACCCTGGCCCTGCGGCTGGCCGAGCAGCACGGCGGGGACCTCGCCGGCCTCGTCACGGTGAATCCCAGCCTCACCACCGACCGGTGGCACGCGGCGTTCGCCCCGCTGCTGAGCCGGGTGATCCCCGCCGTGCCTGGCGTGGCTGGCGACGTGAAGGCCGAGGGCGTGCCCGAGGTCGGTTACGACCGGGTACCCCTGCGCCCGTTCGCGTCGCTGCGCCAACTGTGGGCGGTGACCCGGCCGGAGCTCGGTCGGATCGTCTGTCCGGTCCTCACCTACCGCAGCGTCGTCGACCATGTGGTGGAAGCCAGCTCCGGCGCGATTCTGCTGGCCGGGCTGCGCGCCCCGGCCGAAGAACGACTGTTGGAGAACAGTTACCACGTCGCGACGCTCGACAACGACCGAGAAACGATCTTCGACGGAAGTCTGGAATTCGTCCGGCGGCACGCGCCACGCGCGCTCGTGCCCGACGCGCCCTGCGGCGATGACTGAGCGGTCACCGGGTTCAGGACCCGGCGAGCACCGGCCCTCGCCGGCGGACGGCGCCGCGCCCGAGGGGGCTCCCCTCGGCGGGCCGGGCGGCGCCCCCGCCGGTGGCGGTGGCACCTCCGCGAACCGCGAGGAGCCGACCGGCGGCGGATCCACGCCCGGTGCCGCGCCCACGGCCGGCCGGGGTGGCGGCGGTCTCGACGGCGACAGCGACGGATCCGCGACAACCGCGGGGGGCGACGCACCGCGGCCCTCCCCGCGCTCCCAGAAAGCCGACGACGCCGCGTTCTTCGAACTCATCGCGCGCTTCGACGAGGAGCCCGAATCCCACCGGTGGCCGGCTGCGGAGGATCTGGACGACACCCGCCGCCCCACTGTGATCATCCTACGTCCGCCGTTCGAGCCGGCTGCTCCGCCCGTGTCGGAGGACCGGACCGAACCCGGGCTCGACCAGTTGCCGTTCCCGTCCGCGGGCGGTGAGGGCGGCCGACGGGGACGCGGCGGCACCGAGGACCTCGTCGTCGACCTCGGCGATCTGTCGGGTTCCGGCCAGCTCCCGGAGGGTCTGGACGACCCGGATCTGGATCCGGATCCGGACCCGGACGGCGAGCACTACGAGCCGCCACCCCCGCCACCGCTGCCACGGATCAGGCCCGTGACACGCTGGGCGCTCGGTTCGATCGCCCTCGGTGTGATGTTCCTCGTCGTTCCGGACCTGATCGACTTCAACCAGTCCCGAACCCAGAACGTCGCCGGGGTTCTGCTGATCCTCGGCGGGGTCGGCACGCTGGTCGCGCGGATGGGAGACCGTCCGCCCACGGACTTCGACGGCCCCGACGACGGCGCGGTGGTCTGAGCGCGGCGTGGCAGCCGTCGTACCGGCACCGAGATGGAAGGGCGTGGGGCGTGCAATATCACGAAAAGGTCGAAGTCCACGGACATCTCATGGATACGGGCGTGCTGGCCCGGGTTCTCGATGACGTGCTGGACTATGGCGGTGACTATCGGGTCGTTCGTATCGACCTGGGGCGCAGCCACGATGACGAGTCCCACGCGGTCATCACGGTGGGGGCCGACTCACCGAGTCAGCTCATGCGCATTCTGATGCGGATCCAGGTCCACGGCGTGAACAAGATCGAGTCTGGCACGGCCCGGTGCGAGCCGGCCGACCGCGACGGCGTCTTCCCCCCGGACTTCTACTCCACCACCAATCTGGAGACCGTTGTCCACCTCGACGGCCAGTGGGTGCCGGTGGAGCATCCCGAGATGGACTGCGGCCTGGTGGTCTCGCACGGCCGGGTGCGAACGGTACCGGTCACCGACGTGCGCGCGGGAGACATGATCGTGTGCGGCGTGGACGGGGTGAAGGTCGTCCTGCCGGTCACCGCCCATTCCAGCCGGATCTACGAGGAGTACGAATCCCTGGCCGCCCCGCTGCCGAGCTCCACCCAGCCGCAGGCGGTCCTGGTCCGGGCGATCGCCCGCCAGATCCGCGAGGTGAAGGCCGAGGGCTCGCAGGTGCTCTGGGTGGCGGGTCAGGCGGTGGTGAGTACCGGAGCCGGGCCGGCGCTGGTCGCCCTCGTCGGGGCTGGCTATGTCGACGTGCTGTTCGCCGGCAACGCGCTGGCGACACTCGACGTGGAGGCTGCCCTCTACGGATCGCCGCTGGGGCTCGGGCCGCTGCGCAGCGGCCGGGTGCAGCGCGGCAGCGAGCAGCACATCCGCGCGGTCAACACGATCCGCCGGGAGGGATCCATCCGGGCCGCCGTGGAGTCCGGCGTGCTCACCCAGGGGATCATGCACGCGATGGTCAAGGCCAACAAGACCTTCGTGCTCGTCGGATCGGTCCGCGACGAAGGCCCGCTGCCCGACGTCCACACCGACGTCCTGGCAGGCCAGCGGGCGATGCGCGCCGCGCTACGGGGGGTGGCGTTCGCCCTCATGATCGCCAGCGCCCAGCACTCCGTGGCCACCGGCAACATCCTGCCGGCCTCGGTCCCGGTGGCCTGCGTGGACGTCAACCCCTCGACGGTGCACGCCCTCATCGAACGCACCAGCGCGCACGCGGTCGGCGTCGTCGCCGACACCGGGCTGTTCCTCGAGGAACTCGCCGCCGAACTGGTACCCGACTACCGGGCCTCCCCCGCGTAGCGGCTTCGCCGCGACGCGGGGACCCCTGTCACAGGGCGCCGTACGGGGTCTCCGCCGAATCGCCTTCGGCGACCCTCCTGGGATCGCCGTGGGGGTCGGGTCAGAACCGGGCGAGGTCGGCCGCGCCTACGAGGCCCGCTTGGGATCCGAGCTCGGCGATGACGATGTCCGGCTCGGAACGGTAATCCCGCCCGGGCATAGCGGCCAGGAGGCTCTGCCGGGCCGGGCCGAGCAGCAGCTCGCCGGCGTCGGAGACGCCGCCGCCGATGACGAAGCGGTTCGGGTCGAGCGCGGCGACCAGCGTCGCCATGCCCTCGCCGAGCCAGTGGCCGATCTCGGTGAAGCACCTGATCGCCGCCGGGTCCCCCTTGCGCGCCGCCTCGGTGACGTCCGGGCCGGTCAGCGCGTCGACGCCACCGCCGCAATGCTCCAGCATGGGCACGGCCGCACTCGGATCCACGGTGGCGATGTTCTTCGCCAGCCGGACCAGCGCTCGCCCGCTCGCATACTGTTCCCAACACCCTCTGTTACCACAACCGCACGGATACCCGTCGGGTACCACCCGCATGTGACCCATCTCGGCGCCGATACCGGACGCGCCCCGGTAGAGCTCACCGCCCAGGACGATGCCGCTGCCGATGCCGGTTCCCACCGTCAGGCAGACGAGGTCACGCCGGCCACGGCCGGCCCCGAAACGGTACTCCGCCCAGGCCATCGCGTTGGCGTCGTTCTCCACGACGACGGGCAGGCCGATGCGCCCCCCGACCTCGTCGCGCAGGGGTTCGTCGCGCCAGGCGAGGTTCGGTGCGAACAGGACGCGGGACCGGTCCGAGTCGACCCACCCGGCCGCGCCGATGCCGACCGCGCGCACGGCGTGGTCGGCACTGAGCTCCGCGACGACGCTGGCGATGGTGTCCGCGACCTCGGCGGCCGAATGGCCCGGGGTGGGCCGACGCAGGGAAGTGATGATCGTCCCCGCACCGTCCACGACGCCGGCGGCGACCTTCGTCCCGCCAACGTCGATGCCGATCGTCAGGCCCTCCATCCGGTTCTCCGCCGGCAACGGGCCGGGGGCCGCGCCGGCACGCTCGGCGCGCGGAACCGTCAAGCTGCCCGGAATATCCAGGTTCTTCGAACTATCAGGAGTAGCGATGCTCACGTGATATCGATCCTCTGCACGCGGGGTCTAAGCGCGGTGGCTGGTTGGGTGCCGGTGGTGTCCCCCGGCCATGGATGATCTCCGGATGCGGGGCGCGCCGTCTCGCGCCGTCGCGGCGTGGCGGGCCCGGGAGCGCCCTCCCCACCGGCACCGAGGGCGGCGCGGAACGCCGCGGTCAGGGATCCGGCCGCCGCGAGGAGATGGCCAACCACCTCGGGGCGGTCGCCAGCGAGGCTCGACAGGAGCCGGCACAGTGGGCACACGGCGCAGGGCCAGGTGTGATCCGCGGGTCCCGGCGCCGGATCCGCCTGGGGATCGGGCATCGCCGCCGCATCGTCGGCAGCGGGTCCCGCCGCCGACGATGCGGCGGGCGACGATGCGGCGGGACCGGGATGCCCGGCGGGACCGGGGGGCAGATGCGAGGCGGCCCAGTCCCGCAGGGCGTCAGCGAGCAGGGCGGCTTCGACCGCGAGCGACCCGCGGCCGGGCAACGCGGACGGGTCGGGGGGAGGCGTGCCGGGGGGAGGCGTGGTGAAGTCGGGCCCAGCGCCGGCGGGCCGGCCCGGGGTGGACCGCTGCGTGGTCATACCCGCACCCACTGCCGCGGGTCCGGAACGAACGAGACGACCAGCCGGTCGTCACGCAGCCGGGCGGTGCTCACGTCGCAGCGACGCAACGCCGCGGGCAGCGGAACAGCCCGCCGGTACGACCCCACGGTCACCACCAAGTCATCACCCAGCCGGGCCAGATCGATCTGGGAACTGTCGACGAACGGCAGGCCGAAGGACAGCGCGAACCCGTCCTCGGTGCGTTCCACCCGCGGCTGGCCGCTCGGGCCGATGAGCGGCTCCCCGAGAACACTCCCCGGATCGAGCTCACCGTAGGTCGCCGCGCCGAAAGCGGCCAGCTCCTCCAGGCCGATCGGTTCGCCCGCCCGGTAGCCGACCGGGAGGACCGGGGTGGGCATGAAGGCCGCGGTGATGTCGGCGAGCTGCTCGCGGTGAACGGCGGCCCACCCCGCCCGCCAGGCGTCCGCGTTCGCCGGCGGAAAGATCCGGTTGACGACGACGCCGTCCAGAGTGAACCCGTGCAGCGACAGCGCCGTAAAGCTGCCGCGGGCCGCGGCGAGCGCCGAGCTCTCGGGGGTCGCCACCAGCCGGACGCTGGTGGTGGCGTGGTCGGTGAGGATCGCGCGCAGGTCGACCGCCGCCCGGTGCAGGCGGGAGACGGTGTCGTAGGCGGGGGCCGCCAGCGCGCTCCACCGCCCGCCGAGCGCCGCCGCCCAGCCGAAACCGGGTCGCAGCCAGCGCGCGAAGGCACCGTCGGGCGGCAGCAGCCGGCGACAGTACCACGACAGCGTCTCGGGAAAGGCCAGCAGCCGCACCAGCGCCGCCGCCGGGCCTCCGTCGACCACCACCAGGTCGTAGTTCTCGCTGGTGAGACCGTCGCGCAGTTCGAGCAGCGTCAGGGTCTCGACGGCCCCCGGCAGGAAGGCCAACTCCTCCAGGTCGAACGGATCGACGTTGATGGCCGGCCAGGTGCCCGCCAGCACCTCGCGTACGGCCGGCCACCGGGTCTCGACCGCGCGGCGCAGGTCGACCTGCTGGCCGTGCAACCCCGGTTCAAGCTCGGTCGGCTCGGCGCCGATCGGGTGGTCGAGCGCGCCGGCGAGCCCCGCGGCCGGGTCGACCGACAGCACGAGGGTCCGGTGACCCCGTTGGGCGGCGAGGATCGCGGTCGCCGCCGCCACCGTGGTGGTACCGCCGCCGCCCTTCCCCGTGAAGAGCACACACCGCACGTGCGCTCAGCTCTCGACGTACTTCTTGAGGTCCTTGAGAGCGGCCTCCACGATGCCGCTCTGCACCTTCCGCCGGAGCAGACCAGGAATCTTGATCTTCGTCTCGGCGGTGAGGTCGTAGGTCACCTCGGTGCTACCGTCACCCAGGTCGCGCAGGGTGTAGCTGCCGTCCTGCGATGACATCGCCTGGCCCTCGACCATGCTCCAGACGACCTGATCATCGCCCTTCCAGGTGTACTCGTTGACGAACTCGTCCTTGATGACGACGGCGTTGATCCGAAACCGGGCGCACCGGGGACGGCCGTCCGGGCCCACATCGAGGATCTCGGCCTCCTCGATCTGGCCGATCCAGGTCGGATACGCGGAGATGTCGGCGATCGCCCCCATCACCGCGGCGGGCCGGGCGTTGATGACGATCGTCGATCGGGCGTGGTCCGCCATGGCAGACAGCACCTCCACATTCTTCGAGCGCGGCTGAAGAGCACGGCGTCGCCGGCCCACCGGCAACCCGGATCTCTCCGGGGCCCGGGAACAATCCCCGACCGATCGCCTGAGGCTACCGGAACACCGAGCGCGCCCGGCCGAGCGGCCGGCTACCACTCAAGAACGAAGGGCGTCCCCCGAGCATGGAAATGTCCGACGTTCACGCAGCGTGTGCCGTCGATCTCCAGGCTGGCCGTCAACGGCTGGTGCACATGCCCGAAGAGCACGTAGCGCGGCCGGATCGCGTGAATGGCTTCGAGGATCGCCACACTGCCGCGCTCGAAGCGGCGTGCCTCGATGTCGTAGACCAGCTCGGGGATGTGCGGGGGGATGTGGCAGCACAGGACGTCGACCTCGCCCACCGCGGCGACCTTGGCGGCGAAGGCGTCGTCGTCAATCTCGTAGGGGGTGCGCATCGGGGTCTGTAGCCCCCCGCCGACGAAGCCGAACCGCAACCCCCCGATCGTGGTGGTCTGCCCGTCCAGCAGGGTGACGCCGTCGCGCAGGTACTCGGGATACAGGTGCGGCAGATCGACGTTGCCGAAGGTCAGGTAGGTCGGGGTCGGGAACGCCGCGAACAGCGCCTCGTACTGACGGCGGATGGCCGCCTCCACGATCTGCGTACGGTCCCCGCCCAGGCTCGCCCACAGCGTCCGGGACCATTCCCGGGCCTCGTCGAACCGCTGGGCGTTACGCAACTCGATCATGCGACCCACGGCCTCGGCGCCGAACAGGTCGCCCATGATGCCCCGGCCGTGATCGTGGTAGTCGATGAAGAGGATGAGATCACCCAGACACACGAACGCGTCGGCCCCCTCGCCCGCCGCCGCCAGCGCATCCGCCCGCCCGTGCACGTCGCTGACCACGTGGACCCGCATGGCTGGAAGCTTAGGCGCCGACAGGGGTCCGTCGCCCCTACTCGAACGGTCCATCCGGCCGATGAGGGATGCCGTGCGGATCCCGGGCATATCTCAGGACGTATCCCCGGCGGTCGCGCTCACCGGCGACGATCACCGGCCGGACACCGTCGAAGGGAACCCTTTGCCCCCCGCAAGGTCGCAAACCGCCTGCCCGGAGGCTAACGTCTGATGCCCTGGCCTGGCCTTCCGTTCTTCCGTTGTTCCGTGCTTCCGTTGTTCCGTGGCGTCGTCCTCCGGCGCGCACAAGCCATCTGGTAGGAGTAGCAGTGCGCGAGTACACCTCCCCGCCCCTGGTCACCATCGCCGACGATGCGACCCTGACGGACGCCGTGTTCCGCAACGCGGCGGCACATCCGGACAGTACGCTTATCCAACACAAGATCGACGACGAGTTCGTCGGCATGACCGTCCGCGAGTTCCACGATCACGTCGTGGCCACCGCCCGGGGCTTCATCGCCCGCGGGGTGCGGCCCGGGGACCGCGTCGGTCTGGCGAGCCGGACCCGGTTCGAGTGGACGATTGTCGACTACGCGGCGTGGCTGGCCGGAGCCGTCTGCGTGCCGATCTACGAGACCTCCAGCCCGGGCCAGATCGAGTGGATCCTGCGGGACGCCGGCGTCGAGGTTCTCGTGGTCGAAAACGACGAGCTCGCCGAGCGGGTCGCACAGATACGCGACGGCGTTCCCGCGCTGCGGGAGGTCCTCGTCATCGAGCACGGGGCGCTGGCCGGTCTCGCCGTGGACGGCGCAGGCATCGCGCCGGAGCGGCTGACGGCGGCCCGGGCGTCCGTCAACGCCGACAGCCTCGCGACGATCATCTACACCTCGGGGACCACCGGCCAACCGAAGGGCTGCGAGATCACCCATCGCGCCCTGCTGTTCACCGCCGAGGCGGCCATCGCCACGCTGCCCGAGCTGTTCGCGCCCGGTGCGTCCACACTGCTGTTCCTCCCGCTGGCGCACGTGTTCGCCCGCATGCTCCAGGTGGGCGTGGTCCAGGGGGCGTTCACCCTCGCCTACACCCCGGACTCGCGGACCCTGCTGCCCGATCTCGCCAAGGTACGCCCGACCTTCCTGCTCTCCGTGCCCCGGGTGTTCGAGAAGGTGCACGCCGGGGCACGCCACAAGGCGCACGCCGAGGGCAGGGGTTGGATCTTCGACGCCGCCGAGAACACCGCGGTCGCCTACAGCCGGGCTCTCGACGGCGGCGGCCCCGGCCTGCTCCTGCGGCTGCGGCACCGGCTGTTCGCCGCGCTGGTCTACGGCAAGCTCCAGGCTGCGCTCGGTGGGCGGGCCCGCTACGCGGTCAGCGGCGGGGCGCCGCTGGGTGAACGCCTCGGCCACTTCTTCCGCGGGATCGGGTTCACGGTGCTCGAAGGCTACGGTCTGACCGAGACCAGCGCGCCGGCCGCGGCGAACCGGCCGGGCAACGTCCGCATGGGCACCGTCGGCCAGCCCTTTCCTGGCGTGACGATCGCCATCGCCGATGACGGGGAGATCCTCATCCGCGGTCCCCTGCTGTTCCGCGGCTACCGCAACAACGAGCTCGCGACGAAGGAGGCGCTCGACGCCGAGGGCTTCCTGCACACCGGCGACCTCGGCGACCTCGACGCCGACGGCTTCCTGCGGATCACCGGCCGCAAGAAGGAGCTGCTGGTCACCGCCGGTGGGAAGAACATCGCACCGGCGCCACTGGAGCACATCATCCAGTCCCATCCCCTGGTCAGCCAGGCGATGCTGATCGGGGACCGGCGGCCCTTCGTCGCCGCCCTCGTCACGCTCGATCCCGAGGCGTTCGACCGGTGGCGGTCCTCGGCGGGCAAGCCGGCCGGCGCGACGGTTGCCGACCTGATCGACGACGCCGGCCTGCGCACCGAGATCCAGAATGCGATCGACGCCGCGAACGCGACAGTGTCGCATGCCGAGAGCATCAAGAAGTTCGCGATCCTGCCGCAGGACTTCACGGTGGAGACCGGCGAGCTCACCCCGAGCCTGAAGGTGCGCCGCTCGCTGGTGCTCGACCGGTTCAGCCAGGCGGTGGAGGACATCTACGCTACCCCGCGCTAACCGTCCGGGCCGGCGAGCAGCGTGCGCAGGTCCTGCGCGAGGACGTCCCACCGCCAGCGCAGCTCGACCCACGCCCGCCCCGCGGCACCCATCGACGCCGCCCGGTCGGGGTCGGCAAGAAGATCACCGATGGTCGTCACGACCTGCGCCAGATCGGTACCGTCGATCACGATGCCGGTGTGCTGGTGCAGGACGGCGTCGGGGGAACCCCCACTGCGGCCGGCCACCACCGGCAGGCCGGTCGCCGACGCCTCAAGGAAGACGATGCCGAGCCCCTCGACCTCCAGGCCGGCGAGGCGGGAGCGGCAGGGCATCGCGAACACATCGCCCGCCGCATAGTGCGCCGGCAGTTCCTCCCACGGCACTGAACCAGTCATGATCACATGCTCGGCGACGTCGTTCTCCCGGGCGAGCCGTTCAAGGTCACCCCGCCGGGGACCGCCGCCGACGATCAGCAGCGCGGCGTCCGGTACGCGGCGCCGTACCATGGGCAGCGCCCTGATCATCATGTCCTGGCCCTTGCGGGCGACCAGCCGGCTTACGCACACCACCACCCGGCGGCCCGTCAGCCCGTGGCGCCGGCGCATCTCCTCGCGCCCGTGACCGGGATGGAACAGCGAGGGGTCGACTCCGCTGGGCAGCCGGGCGAAGGTGGGATGGCCGCCGAAGGCGGGCCGGATCCGGGCCCGGGTGTAGTCGGTCAGATAGGTGATGACGTCGGCCGCGGTGCCGATGCTGTGCAACGCCTGACGCGCCCCCGGCAGCGCCGCCCAGCCGACCTCGTGACCATGGGTGCTCGCGACCATCCTGCGCATGGCCGTGTCGCGGCGCAGCCGGGCTCCAAGCAGCCCGAGCGGTGCCGCGGCGCCGAACCACATCGTGTCGCATCCCTCCGCCCGGGCGATCTCTCTGGCTCGGCGCAGGACGTCCGGTGTCGGCAGCATTAGCGACGTGGTGTGCCGCACGACCGGGAAGTTCTGTTCGGCGTCGAAGGCGGCGGCGTTCTTCCAGGCCGGAGCGTAGACGACGATCTCGCCCTCGGGCAGCCGCGAGGCGAAGTTGTGCACGTAGGCCTGGATCCCGCCGGGACGGGGCGGGAAATCGTTCGTGACGGCCAGCACGCGCATCCGCTCATATTCTCCCACGGTCCCACCGCGTTTTCCCACGGCCCCACCGACGCCCGCGCCGGAATCCCCCGGCCGGGCGGGCTAGCCGGCGCGGCGACGCCGCGGCGTCTGGTCCGGCCGCGGCGCCTGGTCCAGCAGGGCCGTCCGCACGTCGGCGAGCGGGGGCAGCAGACCGGCGTCGGCGAGCAACCGCAATGCCTCGAGCTCCTCGGCGTCCCAGCCGACGGGCGGGCCCGACGCCGGGAGCAGGACGGTCATCATGCAGCCGGCGCACCTGACACCACGGGCGGTGCAGGAGTCACAGTCGATCAGCATCGTGCGCACCTTCCGGATCCGAACCGGTGGAGGTCGGCGACGACAAACAATCCGAGCACCGATCTCCCGACTTCACCGACGGTAAGTCCAGGGTCCGACAATTCTCGGCGGACAAGTCCCGCCCGGCGAAAGTCCCGCCCGGCGGATCCCCTACCGGTCGAGGCGGGCCAGCAGAGCGGCCGAGGGCACCGCCCGGGCTCCGGCTGCGACGCAGTTCTCCGCGACCTCCCGGTCGGAGGTGATGACGAAGACCGGACGGCCTTCCGGTTCCATCCGCGCCAGCCGGACGATCTCCTCGTCAGCGAGCTGCCCGGGCCGGCTGAACAGCACGCGCACCCCCCGAGGCATGGCGACACCCACCGGCCGGGCCACGACGGCGGTGGCGTCGAAGACGACCGTGACCTCGCTGTCGGGATTGCGGCCCGCGAGCGCACCGAGTCCGGACAGCAGCCGCTCACGCTGGGCCTGCAGGGTGAGGCGGCCGTAGCCCCGCTTGGTCACGTTGTACCCGTCGATGATCAGATGGACCCCGGGGACGGCCAACACCTCGTCGATCAGGGAGGGGTCGTCGTCCGGCCGCCCGCGGGCCCCGACGAACGCCTGCGGGCCGTTACTCGGACCGGCTCCGCCGCGAGCGATGAGATCCGCGGGCCTCGCGACCATCGTCGGGAGGTCGAGTTCGCGTCGCAGGCCGTGCGCCGAGGCGATCAGGGTGTCAAGTAGAACGCGCAACCGGGCGTCATCGACGCTGCGGGACTCGCGGCTGTCCCGGCGGGTGGAGGCGAGCGCGCTCTCCAGCTCCGCCACCCGGCCGCGCAGCCGCCGGGTCTCCGCCTCGGCATCCCGACTGGCGGCCAGGGCGGCGTTCCGGGCCGCCTCGGCCGCGGTCAGGGCCTCCCGCGTGGCCTGCTCGGCCTGCCGGATCCCGGCAGCGGACGAGCGCAGCCGCCGGCGAGCCTCGTCCGCCTCCGCCCGGGCCGCCTGCAGCTGCTCGCGCAGTTCCTCCTGCTCGGCCGCGGCGATGCGCTTGCTCGTCTCGAGTTGTTCGGTGAGCCGCAGTATCGTCCGCCCGGCCTCGTCAACCTGGCTGCGGGCCGCCGCCTCCGACGTGGACGCCGCGGCGACCTGGACCAGCTCCTGCCAGCCGGAGACCCGCAGCAGGTACGCGACCGCGGCGATCTTCTCGGGGGGCGCCGCGGGCGGCGGTCCGTCCGGCGAGCTGACGGCTTCGACAAGCTCGGGATGATGACGGTGGATCCACTCGGCGACCCGGCCGCGGAACACGTCACCGTCCACCGCCGCGGCCAGCGGAACGGCCCCCTGGCGGACACGGCGGGAGGGCTTGAAGCGGCGCACCGCGACCAGCGACGGCGGGACCTGCGACTCGGGAAGATCCGCCAGCGTCCGCTCGGCGAACTCGACGACATGCGCCCGCACCGGCGCCGGAAGCGGCTCACGCATGCGGCGAACCCGAGGGTGGCGACGAAATGTCCGTCATCACGCGCACGACGGAAAAACTGGGCGGGCCGTATCTCCAACGGCTCGTCCAACCGGCCAGACAGCAAGGCACGCGGGACTCCGGAGCCAATGGGGAGAACGATGACAGTACAGCTTATCGGGAGAGCTCAGGGCACTCACAGCCGCTACCGGCCGGATCGGTACGTCGCGGCCTACGGCTGGGCGGTCATTGTCTTAGGTGAAAGTCGGCTTATGTAGCCTCGCGAGGCGCGCCCCTTATGCTCGATTTCTTCCGAACGCGGCCCTGGCTGCGCCTGAGAGGATCATCGTGACCGACCAGAACCCGCCTCACCAGCCCCCCAGCGGTGACGGGAGCCAGGAGGCGTGGAGGCAGCCGAGTGATCCCTGGCACCAGCCCGCGGACGCCGGCAGCACCCCCACCTCCGGTTCGTCCTCTACTCCCCCGGCGGCCCCGGTCCCATCGTGGGGAGCGCCCCAGCCCGGCCAGCCGAACCAGCCCGACTCGGAGGAGACACGCCTCGCCTGGCCAGGCACCGCCCCACAACCGGGTGGGCAGCAGTGGGGCGGGCAGCCCGGCGGCCCGCAGCACCCCGGCGCCCCACAGCACCCCGGCGCCCCACAGCACCCCGGCGCCGCGCCAGGGTGGGGACAGCCCGGCGAACGGCAGGGCTGGGGACAACCGGGCGGCTGGCAACAGCCGGACCATCCCCCGGCCGCGGCTGCCGGGCCCTACCAGGGTGGGAGTGCCCCATACCCGGGGACGGTCGGCTACCAGGGCGCTCCCGACGCCTACCAGAGCCCCCCGGGGGCTTACCACAACCTCCCGGGGGGCTACCCGCCGCCCGGCGGCTGGCAGCAGGGCAGCCCGCTGCCTCCGCCCCGGCAGCGGGCCAATCCGCTGTTCATCATCGTGCCCCTCGCCGTGGTCGCCGCCATCGTGCTCGGTGTCGTGATCGCCCTCGCGGTGCGCGGCGGTGACGGCACCGAGATCGCCTCCCCGCCGGCCCCGACGGTGACCGTGCCCGACCTCCCGAACACCACTGCGACCGCGACCGCGACCGCCCCGACCGCCCCGACCGCGGCCGCCCCGACCGCGACCGCCCCGAACGGAGTGCCGAACTGCGTTCCGGTGACGCCACAGCACGCGCCGGCGGCCGGCACCGCGACGATCGGCGGGTCCGGCACCGCCGTCGGCCGGGCCACCTCCTCGGTCAGCGACTTCGAAGCCAGGGTCACCCTCAACAGCGTCTGCTCCACCACCGGCAAGGTGACCCAGTACGGCGACGCGCCCACCCAGGGGGCCTACTACGTCATTAACGTGACGGTCGAGGTGAGCCGCGGGTCGACGTCCGCCTCGCCGTCCGACTTCTACATCCAGACCTCCGACGGCACCCGGTACGACGGCAGCTACGAAAACGTCGCGCCACGGCTGTCGGTGTCGACTCTCAAGGCCGGGCAACGGGTCCGGGGCAACATCGTCATCGATGCGCCGCCCGGGCACGCCATCCTGAACTGGGAACCGCTGTTCGCCGTCGATCCGCCGAAGTTCCAGCTCTGACCGCCGCGTACCCCTACGAACCGCTGAAACCGCCAGAACCCCTGAAACCGCCAGAACCGCGCCAGACCGGTACCCGGCTCAGCCGAGGGCGGCGCGGATCCGCTCGGCCACGGCATCGAGCTCGGCCGAGTCGGGGTTGTGGTCGGCGAGCCTGAAGTCGATCTGCGTCTCGTCCTCGATCGGCAGGAGATGCACGTGGACGTGCGGGACCTCCAGCCCGGCGACGAGCGCGGCCACCCGCCGAGGTCGGAAGGCCGCGTCGATGGCGCGGCCCACCGTCGCCGCGGCGCTCCACAGCGCGGTCTGGAGGTCATCGGGTAGATCGATCCAGTGGTCGATCTCGGTGCGGGGAACAACCAGGGTGTGTCCCGGCCGGATCGGCGCGATCGTCAGGAACGCCACCACATGCTCGTCGGAGTAGACGATGCGACCGGGAAGCTCGCCGTTGATGATCCGGGTGAAGACGCTCGGCATGGGTGCGACCCTATCGACCGGGTCGTCCGGCACGTGACGACAGCACCCGATGGCCGATGGCCGTTCACCCGGCCGTCGAGCTGTCACGTTTTCCGCTGGGCGCGCCGGGAGTCCGGCCCCGCGGGAGTCCGGCCCGCCGGGGTGTCAGACGAAGGGGCGCGCAAATCCCGCTGGCCCAACCGTCATCACCCGGAACTCATTACCCTCCGGATCCTTGAGAACGTATCCGCTCTCCCCGTCGTCGTCGTACCGGGATACCCGGCGGGCACCGAGGGTCGACAACCAGCCGATCACACGCTCCGCGTCGACGGCGTAGAGATCCAGATGAAGCCGGTTACGGCCGGCATTGCGCTTCGCCCCGGGCCTGAGAAGGAGCTTGGGTCCCGCGCCGGCCGGGTGACGCAGGATCGCCCCGTCGTCACGCCGGCTCACCTCGTATCCCAATGCGGCGGACCAGAAGCGCACCATCACGTCAACGTTCAAACAGTCGACCGCGACCCGCGCCACTCGAATGCCGTTCGTCTCGAACCATGCCACCTGGGCATGATTCCGCATTCGACGCACGCAGGCCTGCCGAGTGGGCCGCACGCTTGAGCGCACGCCCCGACAGAAGCACCAGACTGCCCCGACGGGACCATGAACGGGACAACCGCGGAGAATTTCGTGGCCAATACCGGCCCGTGGCACACCCGGCACCCTACGGAGCAGGTAGCGTTAGTCGTTTTCCACCGGCCCGCGACCCGGAACCTCCATGACCCGGAACCTCCATGACGACGTGCGGCGAGGCGGACCTGCTTTCGCATCCGGGTCCGCGGACGATCCCGGGCGCAAAACTGTCGGGGGTGGGACCTACCGTGACGCCGTGCGCCCAGATCCCGCCCCGGACCGTCCCCGGCCGCCCCGACAGGGCAGGCTGGATGATCTCGGTCGTCCGTTGGCGGACGTGACCTTCGTCGTGTTCGACCTGGAGACGACGGGCACCTCCCCGGGACGCGACGAGATCACCGAGATCGGCGCGGTCCGGGTCCGCGGCGGCCGGATCCTCGCCGAGATGGCCACCCTGGTCCGGCCGGGCGTCGGCATCCCTCCGATGGTCTCGGTGCTCACCGGCATCACCGACGTGATGGTGGCGACGGCGCCGCCGGTCACGCAGGTGCTGCCTACCTTCCTGGAGTTCGCCCGCGGCGCCGTTCTCGTCGCCCACAATGCCCCGTTCGACCTCGGCTTCCTGCGCGCCGCCGTCGAGCTCTGCGGCTATCCGGTACCCGTCTGGGAGTATCTGGACACGTTGCGTATCGCCCGGCGGGTGGTCACGAGAGACGAGAGCCCCGACTGCCGGCTCACGTCGCTGGCCTCGCTGTTCCGCAGCCCGGTCGAGCCCCGCCACCGGGCGCTGGCGGACGCCCGGGCCACCGTCGACGTGCTGCACGGGCTGTTCGAACGGCTCGGCAACGCGGGCGTGACCACCCTGGAGGACCTGCACGACTACAGCTCCCGGGTGTCGCCGGCCCAGCGACGCAAACGGCATCTGGCCGACGGCCTGCCGACGGGCCCGGGTGTCTACATCTTCCGGGACGCCGACGAACGAGCCCTGTATGTCGGCACCTCGCGTTCGGTGCGCTCCCGGGTCCGTACCTACTTCACCGCCAGCGAGCCCCGGACGCGGATGGCGGCGATGGTGGCGCTGGCCGAGCGGGTTGACGCGATCGGATGCGCGCACGCCCTGGAGGCCGAGGTCCGGGAACTGCGGCTGATCGCCGAGTACAAGCCGCCGTACAACCGCCGATCCCGCTTCCCGGAGCGCTCCGTGTATCTCAAGCTCACCGACGAGCCATTCCCACGGCTTTCACGGGTGCGCGCCGCCCGTGACGACGCGACCTATCTCGGGCCGTTCGGCAGCGTCCGCGCCGCCGACGCCGCCGCCGAGGCGCTGCTGGCCGCGGTGCCGCTGCGCCAGTGCTCCGGGCGCCTGTCCCCGCGCGTGCGCCGGTCCGCCTGTACCCTCGCCGACCTCGGCAGATGCGGAGCGCCGTGCGACGGCCGGGAGGACGTGGCGAGCTACGGCCGGCACGTCGCCGCCGCCCGGGCCGCCATCACCGGCGATCCGGGCCGGGTCATCGCCGCCTCGACGCGGCGGATCGACCGGCTGGCCGCCGAGCGGCGCTACGAGGAGGCCGCCGTCCAGCGGGACCGGATGATCGCGTTCGTCCGCGCAGCCGCACGTGCCCAGCGGCTGTCGGCCCTCACCGGGGTCGCCGAGCTCGTCGCCGCGGCCCCGACCGCCGAGGCCGGCTGGGATCTGGCCGTAGTGCGTCACGGTCGGCTGGTGTCGGCGGCGAGCGTGCCGCCCGGTGTCGATCCGCGGCCCTGGGTCGACGCCGCGGTCGCCAGCGCCGAGACGGTGCGGCCGCGGCCCGGTCCGGCCCCGTGCGCCTCCGTCGAGGAGACCGAACGCATCGCCCGTTGGCTCGGTGGGCCTGGGGTGCGGCTCGTGCGGCTGGAGGGCGAGTGGAGCTGGCCGGCCGCGGGCGCCATCCGCGCCGCAGCCGGATTCGGTGCGGCCCCCGGCCGGTCGGTACGTGCGTATGACGGTGACGGATGGTTCCCGTCGGCCTGACGTGACGTGCTCCGTCAGGCCGGGCGGCTACTGCCGGCCGCCGCCGGGTGGCTGCTTCTCCTCGACGAAGAACCCGGTCACGGCCTTGCCTGCGCGGCGCGCAAGCCCCTTGCCGTGACCGTCGCCATGCCCGTTGGCCGCCGGCAGCTCGAACCGGTCCGTCGGGACGAGCGGATGGTCGGGGACGGGAGTCGGCTTCGGGCGGTGGTCCTCCACGAACTCCCCGCTGGGAAGCTGGCGGATGATCCCGGTCTCGATGCCGTGATGCTCGATCTCGGCGTCCTTCTGGTTGAGCGCGATGCAGATCTTCTTCGTCACCGCATAGGCGATCGGTGGCACGACGATGAGCCCGATGCGGCCGGCCCAGGTCATCGCGTTCAGCGAGATGCTGAAGGTCTTGGCGATGATGTCGTTACCACCGGAGATCATCAGCACCAGGTAGAAGCTGATCGCCATCGCGCCGATCGCGGTCCTGGTCGGCGCCTCCCGTGGCCGCTGCAGCAGGTTGTGCGGCTTCGTGTCCCCGGTGAACCTGGCTTCCAGCGCGGGATAGAGCGCCGCCAGCGTGAACAGGATGCCCGGCAGGACGGCAGTCGGCCAGAACACCGCGGGGATGGTGTGCCCGAGCCCGCGGAACTCCCAGGGCGGCATGAGCCGGGTCGAGCCGTCGAGGAAGCCGATGTACCAGTCCGGCTGGGAGGCCGAGCTGACCTTCGACGGGTCGTACGGGCCGAACATCCAGATCGGGTTGATCTGGGCGAGACCGCCGAGCAGCGCGAGCATCGCGAAGACCAGCATGAAGAACCCGCCGGACTTCACCGCGAACACGGGGAAGACCCGGTGGCCGACGACGTTGTCCTCGGTCTTGCCCGGCCCGGGGAAGTCCGTGTGCTTCTGGTGCCACAGGATGCCCATATGCGCGCCGATCAGGGCGAGCAGGACACCCGGCACCAGCAGGATGTGCGTCACGTAGAGCCTGGGCAGGAAGTTGACGCCCGGGAACTCCCCGTTGAACACGAGGAACGACGCCCACGTCCCGATGATCGGGATGGACTGGGCGATCGAGGCCGCGATCCGCAGACCGGTGCCGGAGAGCAGGTCGTCCGGGAGCGAGTAGCCGGCGAAGCCCTCGAGCATTGACAGGGCGACCAGACCGATGCCGATCAGCCAGTTGGTCTCACGGGGCTTGCGGAACGCGCCGGTGAAGAACACCCGGAACATGTGCACGATCATCGACGCGACAAAGACCAGCGCGGCCCAGTGGTGGATCTGGCGGAACACCAGACCGGCCCGGGTGTCGAAGCTGATGTCCAGCGTCGAGGCGTAGGCCCGGCTCATCTCCACGCCCTTGAGCGGGACGTAGGAACCGTTGTAGATGACCTCGGTGTTCGACGGGTCGAAGAACAGAGTCAGGTAGATGCCCGTCAGCAGCAGCACGACGAAGCTGTAGAGGGCGATCTCCCCGATCATGAACGACCAGTGGTCGGGGAAGACCTTGTTCAGGTTGCGCCGCAGAAAGGCCTGGTTGCCGAACCGTTCGTCGAGCTCACGGTTGGCCTTCCGGATCGGGCCCGGCCGCTTGACGAACTCGGGGGCGGATGCGGTGGTCATGAGCGCTCCCAGAAGGCGGCACCGACGGGCTCGTGGTAGTCACCGTCACGGGCGTAGAGGAACCCGTCCTTGTCCGCGGCGATGGCAAGCTGTGGCAGGGACCGGCTGGCCGGCCCGAAAATCGCCCGACAGCCGTCCCGCACGTCGAAGACGGACTGGTGGCAGGGGCAGAGCAGATGATGGGTCTGCTGTTCGTACAGGCTGACCGGGCAGCCGGCGTGCGTGCAGATCTTGGAGTAGGCGACGTGGCCGTCGACGCCCCAGTCCTCCCGGCCCTTGCGGGGGCGGTCGACCCCCGGTGGCAGCCGGATGAGCAGCGTCGTGCTGTCGGCCTTGGTCTGGACATCGGTCTTCGGCTGGTACGCAACGGTGCCGTCGGACTCGGTCACCGGAACGGCCGGGAACACCGTCTCGATGCCGCCGATGGCGACGTCGCCGAGCTTGACGTAACGGCCGTCCTCCGTGACGAGGCGGGCACCCTTCACCCAGCTCGTGTGGTCGAGCTTCTTGCCCGGCTTGGTGTTCGTCAGGTTCAGCAGCGGCACCACGATCAGCCCGCCGAGCACGGTGCCCGCCCCGAGCAGGGTGCGGCGCAGCAACGGGTAGCGCGCGAGGCCGGTGTCGGCGAACCCGGCCGCGATCTCCTCCTCGGTGACGGCGATCTCCTCCTTGGAGGAGGCGAACGCGTGGCGCTCCTGCACGGCCTGCTCGTGCGGCATCAGCCGCTTGGCCCACAGGATCAGGCCGATGCCGAGCCCACCGACGGCGAGGCCCAGCGCGGCCCCGAGGGAGGGGGTGTAGTACGCCTTGTACTTGTCACCGACGAAGTTGGTGACAACGAACCCGACGGTGCCGATCACCGAGATCAGGAACCAGCCGGCAATCAGCCGCTCCGCCCGCCGCTCGGCCCGGCGGTCCACGTCCTGCGCGCGCGGCGGACGGACGGTCACCCCACCGGCGGCCCGCTCCCCGTAGGTCGGCTGGATGACCCCCGCCTGCGGGCGAACGGCCGTGGTCGCGGGCTCACGGGTCGAATCGGTCTGGTGGGGCGGCGTGCCCAAGGCCTCCGGGCCGTCCGACGTCCCGGCCGGGACGTCCGGGCCGCCGGCGGACACCCCGGATCCCCCGGCGGGCTGGCCGGAGGTGTCCACCGGGTGTTTCGCCCTTCTGAAGATGCTGCTCATCGAGTCCTGGTCAGATTCGTCGGCCGGTTCGCCCTGGTAGCCCGGGTAGTGCATGCGCCGGTCCGTCGGAACGGACGGCTGGTCCGCACCGGAATCCGCCGGCCCCGGCGTGCCCCGGCCCGTCTGGTCACTCATACCTTCTGCCTCGCTCCGATCCACAGGCACACACCCAGCAGGGCACCGACGCCCACCAGCCAGGCCAGCAGTCCCTCGGGCACCGGACCGTAGTTACCGAGGCTGTACCCACCGGCGCTCGGCGCTTCCTTCATGTGCTTGATGTAGGCCGCGATCGCGGTCGCGTCCTCCTCGTTGAGCTGGCGCGGGCCGAACACCGGCATCGACTCCGGCCCGGTCCGCATGGCCTCGACGACCTGCACCGGGGTGGCCTCGCTCAGCGAGGGGGCGAACTTGCCGTAGGTCAGCGGCGCGCCCTGCCCGACGGCCTGATGGCACTGCGCGCAGTTGGCCCGATACAACTCGCCGCCGTGCGACAGGTCGGCGTCGTTGAGCGCCGCGTCCGTGACCTTCGGCACCTCCTCGCCGCCGCCAAGGCTCTGGATGTACGCGGCGAGCTGGTCGATCTGGGTCGCCGAGTAGATCGGGGGCTTGCGGTCGGCCTGCGCGGCGGGGGCGGCCAGCGGCATCCGGCCGGTCGACACCTGGAAGTCCACCGCGGCGGCGCCGACGCCGATGAGGCTGGGCCCGGTGTTCGTGCCCTGCGCTCCCAGCCCGTGGCAGGTCGAGCAGCCCTGCAGGTACAGCGCCCGGCCCTGCCGGACCGCCTCGTTGGCGTCCGGGGTCTGCGCGGCGTTGCCGCCCGGCGCCAGCACCGTCCACAGCACCCCCGTGGCCAGCAGGCCGAGGACCATGACCAGCGCGGAGGACCTCCGGCGGCGGCGCGCGGACGAACGGCGTCCGCGCGAGAACCGCTTCGTGGCGGTGACCGACACCGAGGATCGCGACGCCGCAGTGCCCGACGCCGGGGTGCCCGACGGTGGGATGCCCGACGGCGTGTCCGAGGATGACGAGGTGCCCGAGGATGCAGTCATGTCGCTCACTGGAGGAGGTAGATGGTCGCGAAGAGGGCGATCCAGACAACGTCGACGAAGTGCCAGTAGTACGACACGACGATCGCCGAGGTCGCCTTCTCCGGTGTGAAGCGCCCGTACGTCGATCGGCCCAGCACCATCAAGAAGGCGACGAGACCGCCGATCACATGGAGCCCGTGGAAACCGGTGGTCAGGTAGTACACCGATCCGTAGGCGTGCGATGCCATCGTGAACTTGTTCTCGCTGAAGTACTCGTTCGCCTGGCCGCCGACGAACACCAGACCCATGATCAGCGAGATCAGGTACCAGCGCCGTAGCCCGTACACGTCACCACGCTCGGCGGCGAACACGCCGAGCTGGCAGGTGACGCTGGACAGGACCAGGATCACGGTGAAGAACAACGCGTACCCGACGTGCAGCTCCACGGGTCCGTGTTCGGATCCGGCGGGGTCGCCGGTGACCGGCGGCCAGTTGCCGCTGTTGACCGAACGGATCGTGAAGTACATCGCGAACAGGGACGCGAAGAACATCAGCTCCGACGACAGCCACACGACCGTGCCAACCGAGACCATCGAGGGACGGTTGGCCGTCGGGTGTGGTGGAGGAGCCTTCTCGAGGACGGGGGCTGAGGCCACGTCGGTCATTCTGGCACGGGACGGCCCACGCGCCACTGTAGGTTCGACGTTCGGTAGGACTACGACCCGTCGATGACCGCCCCGAATCATCGTGGCGGCTGCCTCGCCTGCCCGGCAAAGCCCTGCCGTAGCTGGAAAAACGCAGGTCACAGCGATGTCAGTTGGCCTACGAACGACGCGGAGCGACAAGGCTGACCCGGCCGATGTTGCGTGCCTCACCCGCGACACACCGGCCCGCCAGCGCCCTCCGGCGGGCACAGTCGAGCCAACACGGACACCCCCGACCGCGCCGTGACCCCCGACCGTGACGTGACGTGACGCCGGGCCGGGGCGGGCCTCAGCCGGACATCGCGGCGAGCGCCCGCAGGCCGTCCGCCGGCAGGGCGATGCCGCCCTCCGAGCCGGGATCGACCGCGAGCAGAAGATCGTCGGACGGCCAGATCCGGCCCAGGGCCGCCACCTGGACCGTGCGGTAACGCGCCACCTCCGGCAGCGCCTCGGCCAGGCGTTGCTCAGAGGTGAACGTCGGGACGAACTGGGTGCCGTCCTGCCGTTCGGCCACCGGCAGCTGCAGGAGGCTGTCGTCCTCCTCCGACAGATCGGTGATGTCGTTACCGAGGTCGGGCAACAGGACCTCGGCGGCGGCGAGGTCACCGAGCGCGGCCCACTCGTCCTTGCCCTCGGCGAGGCGGTGCAGCGCGGCCCGCGCGGCCGTGCCCTGCGCGGAGGGGACGCCGGGCGGGACGGCGGCGCCGGGGCGGATGCGGTCGGGACGTAGCTGGTCATCGGTCACGGGTGGCTCCCTGACGTGGATGAACGTGCTGACGTTGACGGGCGGACGGACGTGCCGACACGGACGCGTGCCCTAGATGTTCCGCCTACCCATCCCGCGGCGCGCGAACCGACTACCCGCGGATGCGTCCGACCTCACCCGCGACGGGGACCCGCGGCCGTGACCGGCCGTGGCCAGCCGTGGCCAGCCGTGGCCAGCCGTGACCGTGACCGGCAGGCAGCGGCCGGGTGAGCCGGTCAGGACCGCAACGCGAGATCCGCGATGAGGACACGCCGGGTAGCTCCGGTCAACGGCGTCGCCTCGCTGTACTCCGGGTGTTCCACGACAAGCTCGACCGGCACGCCGGGGTCGCGGAAGGCGTCCCGGAGCGAATCGGTCAGCGCGAAGCGCACCATGTGCACGGAGACGGTCTCGGTGGGCATGTCGGGATCCTCGTCAAGGCCGGGGATCTCCTCGCCCGCCACCCGGATTCCGCCGATCTCCAGGGCGAGACTGTGCTGCAGCCCGGCAAGCCGCCCCAACTCCTCGCGGACGGTCTCCAGAACCGAGAGCTCGATGAACACCGTCGCCGTGAGGACGTGGCTGGAGGGTAGCAGGCGGGAGTAGGCATCGATCTCGTGGGCGACGTCGGCGGAGGCGGTCAACCGCTCGGTGTAGACCATCTCCTGCACCTGGTAGCGCAGCGTCTGCTCGTTTTCGAACTCGAGGACGACGATGTCCCCGACCCGTACCCGGCGTTCGGCGCGCACCAGGATCATCTGGCTGCGCAGCCGCAGCCGGCGCTCCGCGTACGCCTGGTGGTCGGTGGTGATGTCGGCGATGGTCAGCGCCACCGTGCGATCTCCTGTCCGGAAATGCTGGGATCCGTAAACGGGCGGGCGGTCCAGGAACGGCCGAGGGCCCACGAATCGGCCGAGGGCCCACGGCGCGGGAGCGACGATGCGAGCCGGGGTGGCGACGAGGGACTACTGACATCGCCCCCGCCACCCCGGCCCGGTAGATCGAGAAACCCCGACGATCAGGCGTCGGCCGTCTCCTCGGCCGACAGCGCGTCGAGGGCCTTCTTGAACCGACCGGCGTGGGTCTTCTCCGCCCGGGCGAGGGTCGAGAACCAGTCCGCGATCTCCTCGAAGCCCTCCTCGCGGGCGGTCTTGGCGAAGCCCGGGTACATTGCGGTGAACTCGTAGGTCTCGCCGGCGACGGCGCTGGCCAGGTTCTTCGTGGTCGTACCGAGGGGCTCGCCCGTCGCCGGGTCGCCGACCTCCGCGAGGAAGTCCAGGTGCCCGAAGGCGTGACCGGTCTCGCCCTCCGCGGTGTCGCGGAACAGCGACGAGGCGTCGGTCAGCCCCTCGATGTCGGCCCGGCGGGCAAAGTAGAGGTAACGCCGGTTCGCCTGGCTCTCGCCGGCAAATGCCTCCTTGAGGTTCTCGTGGGTCTTGGTGCCGTCAAGCTTCGGCATGAAGCGCTCCTTGTGGATGGGTGTTCACTGTTGGCCGGTCCCGGCCGCGCCGCGGGCCGGGCCGGAGCCGTTCGCCTGACAGTCCGGGCACAGCCCCCGGAACCGCAGGTCGTACCCGGTGATGGCGAATCCCGAGCGACACGCGATCTGGGCCATCATCCCGTCGAGGACGGGATGATCAATATCGACCGCCCGACGGCATCCGTCGCAGACCACGTGGTCGTGACGACTCGTGTTGGCGTCGTACCGGGCCGCCGTGCCGTCGCCCAGGTTCAGCTCGAGCGCTCGGCCGGCGGATACCAGCAACGCCAGTGTGCGGTACACGGTCGCACTGCCGATCCCCGGGGATACGGTCCGCACCCGCTCGTGGACCTCGGCCGCGGTCGGATGGTCGCGGGCGGCAGCCAGCACCGCCAGCACGGCCATCCGCTGCGGAGTGAGACGAAGATCGGTCTGGTCGTTCATAGGATCACGCCCGTCGTACGGCGGTGGAACGCCCCAGGCCGCCGGCGATCACGCTCGAGGCGTCACATGGTCCGGCCGGCATCAGGATCCACCGGTTGAGAACGATTCTCAGTATCACTCCCGGGACGATCCGAAGGCAACCAGGGAGCTGTGATCCCGACCTCACCCGGCCCGGCGAGGGCCAGTCGGGCGATGCGACACGGGTCACGTCCAACGGTCCGCGGGAGGTAGCCTGCACAGGACAACTCTCACATGGCAGCGTCCACTTCCGAGGCGCCCGGAGCTCCGGGTGCCTGGAGTTCCGAGGTGCCTGGAGGGCGGTCCGCAGTTCACCGCTGGTCGGCTCGCCGCCGGTCGGCGGTGGTCACCTCTCGCGAAAGGCCCGCGGACGACATGAGCACCGTCCTCGTCTACGCCGACCGAGCGGATGTGCGCGAACACGTCCGGAACGCGATCGGCCGTCTCCCCGCCGCCGACCTCGGTCCGATCGAGTTCGTCGAGGCCACCGACGCCCCCGAGGCGATCGGCGTAGTCGATCATCACGAGGCGGATCTGTGCGTCTTCGACGCGGAGGCCACCCCCAGCGGGGGCATGGGGCTCTGCCGGCAGCTGAAGAACGAGGTCACCAACTGTCCGCCGACCATCCTGCTGGTCGCCCGCCCGGACGACCGCTGGCTCGCCACCTGGTCCCAGGCGGATGCGGTGGTCACCCATCCGATCGATCCGGGTCTACTCACCGAGGCGGTCGTGACACTGCTGCGGGCGCGTGCCGGCGGCGCCGTGGCCCGTCGGCCGCTCACCGGCGCCCAGCTCGCCCACTGAGATCCAGGGCTTCCGAGGTATGACCACCGTTGGCGCATCCCACTCCCACACCGGCCGCTCCCCCGCCGGGGCGTCCCCCGCCGGGGCTCTCCCGACCGCCGGGACGAGCTGGCCGGAGCTGATAGGAGCATTGCTAGCGGGCGAGTCCCTGGACTCCGCGCGCACCGCCTGGGCGATGCAGCAGATCATGGCGGGGGTCGCCTCGCCCGCGCAGGTGGCCGGGTTCGCGGTGGCGCTGCGGTCCAAAGGGGAGACGCCGGAGGAGATCGCCGGCCTGGTAGAGGCCATGCTGGCCAGTGCCACGCCCCTGAGCCTGTCCGAGCGGGTACGGGCCCGCGCCGTGGACACCTGCGGGACCGGTGGCGACCGTTCCCACACCGTGAACCTGTCGACGATGGCCGCGCTGGTCGTTGCCGGCGCGGGTGTGCCGGTGGTCAAGCACGGAAACCGGGCCGCGTCGTCATCCTGCGGCTCGGCGGACCTGCTCGCGGAGCTCGGTGTCGTGGTCGACCTGTCGCCGTCCGGCGTCGAGGCGTGCCTGGCTACGGCCGGCATCGCCTTCTGCTTCGCCCAGGTCTTCCACCCGGCGATGCGGCACGTCGGCGGGGTCCGGCGCGAGATCGGCGTGCCCACCGCGTTCAACATCCTCGGGCCGCTGAGCAACCCGGCCCGCCCCGGCGCGCAGGCAATCGGCGTCGCCGACGCGCGGCTCGCTCCCGTCGTCGCCGGGGTGCTGGCGGACCGGGGCACCCGGGCGCTGGTGTTCCGCGGCGACGACGGGCTCGACGAGCTCACCCCGGTGACGACGTCCGCCGTGTGGGTCGTCGCGGCCGGCGCCGGACAGCCGCGCCGCGAGCGGTTCGACCCCCGCGACGTCGGCATCCACGTCGCGGACCACGCCGCGCTGCGCGGCGCGGACGCCCGTTACAACGCCGCCGTCACCCGGTCGGTGCTCGCCGGTGAGCCCGGACCCGTCCGCGACGCGGTCCTGCTCGCCGCCGCCACCGCCCTGGTCGCCGCGGCCGGCCCCTCCGATGCCCCCGTCACCGAGCAGATCGCCGCCGCCCTGCCCCGGGCGGCCGAGGCGGTGGACTCCGGTGCCGCCCGGGCCGTCCTGGAGCGCTGGGTGACCGCGAGCCAGAGCGCCGCAGCGGTTGACGCGGCGGCGGCCACGGCTCTCTGATCCCGCCCGGGTCGGGGCCCCCGAGGGAAGGGCGACCCCGACCCGGGCGGGATCAGTCCTCGGGCACCGGCGGGTGCCAGAAGTTCTCGAAGACCAGGCAAGTCACGAACACCACGACCAGAAGCGCACCGAGAATGATCATCCAGACGCCGAAGACGAGGCCCATCGCCGCCGTCACCGAGCTGGCCCCGATGAAGAACGGATAGTAGCTGCCCGGGGTGAAGTGCCCGAGCTCCCCAGCCCCGTCGGCGACCTCCGCATCCGGCAGGTCCTGCGGGCGCATCCCGATCCGCCGGCCGGTGAAGATCAAGTATCCGCCGACGAGCAGGCCGAGCCCCGTGGTGAGGGTCAGCGCGGCCGTGCCGGTCGGGTCCTTCGACCAGAACCAGTACACCAGCGCGGCGGCCCCGGCGAAAACTCCGAAGAAGTTGAAGATGATGCCTTCCACCTTCATGCCATGGCCGCCTTAACTGATCTCGGGAGTCGCGTGGTAGTCGATCCGGCCGATCGTGGCCGGATAGTGCAGGTCGAACGCCGGGCGTTCGGAGCGGATGCGCGGCAGCGTCCGGAAGTTGTGCCGCGGCGGGGGGCAGGAGGTCGCCCATTCCAGCGAGTTCCCGTAGCCCCAGGGGTCGTCGACGACGGCGAGTGGGCCCTTGCGGTAGGAGTGCCAGAGGTTGTAGATGAACGGCAGCGTCGAGAGGGCGAGCAGGAACGAACCCGCGGACGAGATCGTGTTCAGCGTGGTGAACCCGTCGTTCGGTCCGTAGTCGGCGTACCGGCGGGGCATACCCTGCACGCCGAGCCAGTGCTGCACCAGAAACGTCGTGTGGAAGCCGAGGAAGACCGTCCAGAAGTGGATCTTCCCGAGCCGGTCGTTCATCAGCCGGCCCGTGACCTTCGGGAACCAGAAGTAGG